>JBEPWV010000023.1:0-8183 GCA_041642175.1 Clostridia bacterium | reverse complement strand
TTGGCGACATACGTAGATTTGCATTAGCTCCGCAGTTATTGATAAAAAACTTAGGAGGATCAACATTGACAAAATAACCATCTAACCATCCGGTTCTACCAGAAGGAGCTTTTATTTTATAAAATCCATTAGATGAATCTAAAACTGCAACGTAGTCATTTTTATAAAGGGTCTCGACTTTTGAAGAATTTAAACTTGGACTGCTATTAATATTTATACCTTCAATATTTATCCTACCTAATTCAAAAGCAAATATATTAAATTGAAAAATTAATAAAAAAATGAGTATAAAGGTTATTTGTTTTTTCATAAGCACCTCCAATTTATTATTTTATTCTAAAGATAATCCCATTCTTCTAGATGGTACAGATCCATATAAGAATTTATAATTCTCAGTGGTCTCATAACATTATATTAATTATAACATATTAAAGAATTAGAAATAAGACGTCTATGTTACAAGTTATTTCAATTTGTTAAATATATATCCTTGATAGATTTCAAAAGCTATTATATAATGAAATGATAAAATTTACAGGAGGAAAGAAATGGATACTAGAGTTAGATTTGCACCGAGTCCCACAGGATATTTACATATAGGAAGTTTAAGAACTGCTCTATATGATTATTTATATGCAAAGGGAAAGCAGGGAAAATATATACTTAGAATAGAAGATACAGATAGATCAAGATTCGTAGAAGGAGCACTTGAAAATTTAATAAAGTCCTTAGAATGGGCTGGAGTTAAACATGATGAAGGTATTTTTATAGAAAAAGGTGAAGTAGTTCAAAAAGGTGAATATGGTCCATATATTCAATCCCAAAGATTGAATATATATAAAAAATACATAGATATATTAATGGAAAAAGGAATGGCCTATAGATGTTTTTGTTCAAAAGAAAGACTTGATGAAGTTAGAGAAGAACAAAAAAGAAAGGGTCAAACCCCGATGTATGATAAGTACTGCAGAGGGTTATCTGATGAAGAAATTGATAAAAATATTAAAGATGGAAAAGAATATGTAATTAGACTTAAAATACCTGAAGACGAGAACATAGAATTTAAAGATTTAATTAGAGGAAATATTTCTATTAATTCTAAAGAAATAGATGATCAGGTGCTAATAAAATCTGACGGTTTTCCTACATACCATTTTGCAGTAGTTATAGATGACCATTTGATGAAAATAAGCCATATAATAAGAGGCGAGGAATGGTTGACCTCAACACCAAAACAGGTAATATTATACAACTACTTTGGTTGGGAAGTACCTGAGTTTGTACATTTGCCAACTGTTCTAAATAAGGACAAAAAGAAATTAAGTAAAAGACAGGGAGATGTTTCTGTATCGGATTTTAAAGATAAAGGTTACTTACCGGAAGCTTTAGTAAACTATCTGGCTTTGGTTGGATGGAGCCCAAAGGGAAATGAGGAAATATTTTCAATGGAAGAATTAATAAAAGAATTTTCTTTTGAAAATGTGTCTAAAACCGGAGGAGTTTTTGATATTGAGAAACTAAATTGGGTGAATTCTCAATATATTAAAAAATATGACAATGAAAAACTATATGAATTAATAAAGCCCTTCGTATTAAAAACAAATCTATTTAATAAAAAAGAATACGAAAGCAGAAAAAATTGGATTATAGAAATAATAGATTTAGTTAAAGAAAAAATAAATTACTTAGAAGAAATAATTCCACATATAGAAATGTTTATGGGAATAGAAGTAAAAGCTGATAAAGAAGTAAAAGAAACATTAAAACAAGAAGGAGTCAAAGAACTTTTAGAAGCATTTATAAAAGAACTTCAAAATGTTCAAAATGTAGATGAAGAATTCACAAAAACAATATTTAAGAAACTCCAAAAAGAAACTGGTGCAAAAGGAAAAAACTTATACATGCCTTTAAGAGGTGCTGTAACGGGCCAACTTCATGGACCAGATATGGGTAAGACATTCATTATATTAGGAAAAGAAAATCTTATAGATAGATTAGAATATACCTTAGACAAATATACTAAATAAAGGATGTGAAGATATGAAACTCTATAACTCCTTAACAAGACAAAAAGAAGAATTCAAACCTTTAGAAGATAATATTGTAAAGATGTACGTATGCGGACCGACGGTTTATAACTATATACATGTTGGAAATGCAAGACCGATGGTTATTTTTGATACACTAAGAAGATATTTTATTTATAAAGGGTATGAAGTTAAATATGTTGTAAACTTTACGGACATAGATGATAAAATGATAAAAAAAGCTCAGGAACAAAACACAACCGTTAAAGAAATCGCAGATAAGTATATAAAGGAATTCCTAAAAGATTCTGAAGGATTAAATATCTATGAAGAAGAAACAATACATCCAAAAGCAACAGAAAATATTAGCGAAATAATAGAATTTATAAAAGAATTAGAAGAAAAAGGATTTGCTTATAATGTCGATGGAAATGTATACTTTGTTATTTCTAAAGATAAAAACTACGGAAAGTTATCCAACAAGAATCTCGACGATCTTATATCAGGGGCAAGAGTAGGAGTAAACGAAGAGAAAAAGAATCCAGGGGATTTTGCCCTATGGAAAAAGGAAAAGCCGGGAGAACCATCATGGGATAGCCCATGGAGCAAAGGTAGACCTGGTTGGCATATTGAATGCTCGGTAATGTCTAGAAAATACCTAGGAGACACAATAGATATCCATGCCGGGGGAGAAGATCTTCAATTCCCACATCACGAAAATGAAATTGCCCAAAGCGAAAATCTAACAGGCAAAACCTTTGCAAGATTCTGGATGCACAACGGAATGCTTAATATCGATGATAAAAAGATGAGTAAGTCTCTAAATAATTTTTTTACTGTGAGAGAAGTTAGTGAACTTTACGATTTAGAAGTAATAAGATTCTTCATATTATCAGGACATTATAGAAAACAAATAAACTACAGCAGGGAAACTATAGAACAAGCGAAGAATTCCTTAGAAAGACTTTACAACGGAAAAAGAGCTTTAGAATATATGTTTGAAAAAAATTCATCAGGAAAAATTGATAAAAAAATAATAAATAAAATCAAAAATTATAAAGAACAATTTGAAGAAGCTATGGAAGATGATATTAATACAGCAGATGCAGTTTCAGCCATGTTTGATATGGTAAAATTTATTAACACAGAGTTCGATGAGTTCACTTCAAAAGAAACTGTAAAAAATACTCTTGATTCTTTTAATAAATTAGCAGCGGTGTTAGGTATACTCTATAAGGAAGATGATGAATTATCTGAAGAAGCTAAAAAACTAATTGAAAAAAGAAAAGATGCAAGAAAGAACAAGGATTATAAACTTGCTGACCAGCTGAGAGATGAATTATTAGATTTAGGGGTACAGGTAGAAGATACTAGAGAAGGTATGAAGTGGAAAAAAATTAGATAAAGAAGGATAAGTATGATACGAGAAGATGACAAAATAGATACAAGGATGCTATCACCTATACAATTAGCCTATATAGGTGATGCAGTATATGAATTATTAGTAAGGACTTATCTTATTACTAATAAAGAACTAACAATCAATAAAATGCATAAATCAGCTGTTGATTTTGTAAAGGCTGAAAAACAGTCATTATATTTAAAAGAAATAGAAAGTGTTTTAGATGAGGAAGAAAAAGACATAGTTAGAAGAGGCAGAAATAGCAAATCTACACCACCTAAAAATACAAATTTTATGGATTACAAATATGCAACTGCCCTGGAAGCATTAATAGGCTACTTATATTTAAAAAAAAATAAAGAAAGAATATTTCAGTTGTTTGATATAATATTATCTACAGAAAAGGAATGAAGTTATAATGAGAATTATTTCAGGTAAAAATCCTGTAAAAGAAGCAATTAAAAACCAAAATGCATTTAAAATATATATAAGTAAGAATTTAAAAAATAAAGATAGAAAAGAATTTGAAGCTTTGGCGGACAAGTATAATGTTAAGAAAATTTATGTCGATGATAATAGGTTAGACAGTATATCTGAAGCTAGGGTCCATCAAGGAGTTGTTGTTGAAGGTAAAGATTTTGAATATTCTTCAATTGAGGAATCTATAACTTTAGCGGAAGAAAAGGGTGAAAAGCCATTTTTAATAATTCTTGATCAAATTACCGATGTAAATAACTTAGGGTCAATAATTAGAAGCGCAGAATGTTCTGGAGTACACGGAATTGTAATACCTAAGCACAGAAGTGCTAAAGTAAATGAAACCGTAGCAAAAACTTCTGCAGGAGCATTAGAGCTTGTAAATATAATACAGGTTACAAACATCAATAGAACCATACAGGAACTAAAGGATAAAGGCTTTTGGATATATGGGGCAGATATGAAAGGAGATAAATACTATTACGATGAAAACTACAATACTCCTGTAGCTGTGGTAATAGGAAGTGAAGGATCAGGTATTAGTAGACTAGTTAGAGAAAACTGCGATATAATTATTGAAATACCAATGAAAGGGAAAATAAACTCCTTAAATGCTTCAAATGCTGCTTCAATTATAATGTTTGAAGTAATGAAGAAGAGGAATGAAAATGAATCCTAAGCTTAAGGAGATACTATTTATAGATGGTTATAATGTAGTTAACTCATGGCCTAATCTTAAAATACACATGAAAGACAATAATATAGATGAAGCTAGAGAGAAATTGATTGAAATACTATCAGAATATCAAGCCTATAAAAAGATAGATATAATATTGGTGTTTGATGCGTATAAAGTAAAAGATAGCATAAGAAAAAAAGAAAGATTCAGCAACTTAGAAGTAATATATACCAAAGAAAAAGAAACCGCCGACACTTATATTGAAAGAAAACTTGACTTAATTGGCAGAAAGCATAGAGTTACAGTAGCTACTTCAGATAATACTCTTCAACAAATAGTACTATCAAGAGGAGGTATAAGGTTATCATCTAGAGAGCTTTACTATGATGTAAAAAATACTAAGGCAGAAATAAGAAGAAAAAATCAAAAAATAAAAGATGATGACTTTATAAAGAGTATAGACATAAATAGTGAAACTTTAAA
This sequence comes from Clostridia bacterium, assembly GCA_041642175.1. Classification (GTDB taxonomy): domain Bacteria; phylum Bacillota; class Clostridia; order Tissierellales; family Dethiosulfatibacteraceae; genus UBA8670. Next base: position 3,115 of record JBEPWV010000023.1, on the reverse strand, counting down.
AAAATTAAATAAATTAAGAAAAAAAAGAGACTAATTTATTATTGACAAGGAATATACTAGATAGTAAAATTATACCGTTATGAATATTGCCCATGTAGCTCAGGAGGTAGAGTACTTGCATGGTAAGCAAGAGGTCACCGGTTCAAATCCGGTCATGGGCTCCAAATAATTAAAAACCTAAGGAGGAATATAAGAGATGGCAAAGCAAAAATTTGAAAGAAACAAGCCACATGTAAACATAGGAACAATAGGACACGTAGACCACGGAAAGACAACACTAACAGCAGCGATAACAACAGTATTAAACAGAAAGTTTGGTACAGGAGAATCAGTAGCATTTGAAAACATAGACAAAGCACCGGAAGAAAGAGAAAGAGGAATCACAATTTCAACAGCCCATGTTGAGTACGAAACATCAAACAGACACTATGCACACGTAGACTGTCCAGGACATGCTGACTATGTAAAGAATATGATAACAGGAGCAGCGCAGATGGATGGAGCGATACTAGTAGTATCAGCAGCAGACGGACCAATGCCTCAAACAAGAGAGCACATCCTATTATCAAGACAGGTAGGAGTACCAAACATAGTAGTATTCTTAAACAAAGCAGATATGGTAGATGACGAAGAACTAATAGAACTAGTAGAAATGGAACTAAGAGATCTATTAAACGAATACGAATTTGACGGAGACAACATAAAGATAGTAGTAGGATCAGCACTTAAAGCATTAGAAGATCCAGAGGGAGAATGGGCAGACAAAATACTAGAACTAATGGAAGCAGTAGATGAAGAAATACCTGCGCCAGAAAGAGACACAGACAAGCCGTTTTTGATGCCTATAGAAGATGTATTTACTATAACAGGAAGAGGAACAGTAGCAACAGGAAGAATCGATAGAGGAGTACTAAGAGTACAGGACAAAGTAGAAATAGTAGGACTGCAAGACGAGCCAAAACAAACAGTATGTACAGGAGTAGAAATGTTCAGAAAGATGCTTGACGATGCACAAGCAGGAGACAACATAGGAGCATTACTAAGAGGAATCCAAAGAGACGACATAGAAAGAGGACAGGTATTAGCAAAGCCGGGTTCAATAACACCACATACTAAGTTCAAAGGTGAAGTATACGTACTAACAAAAGAAGAAGGTGGAAGACACACACCATTCTTTGACGGATACAGACCGCAGTTTTTCTTTAGAACAACAGACGTTACAGGCTCAGTAGCATTAGAAGAAGGCGTAGAAATGTGTATGCCAGGAGACAATGCAACATTTACAGTAGAACTGATCACACCAATTGCAATGGAAGAAGGATTAAGATTTGCAATAAGAGAAGGTGGAAGAACAGTAGGAGCAGGAGTAGTTGCAAAAATCGTTGAGTAATTTTCAATAAAAGTTAAAAGCTCAGGAAATCTGAGCTTTTTTTAAAAGATAATAAAATAGGATAAATTCAAGTTAATAAGATTCTTTTTATTGACAGGTATTTTAATTTGTGATAATTTATATAAGGTAACTAAGAAAACGAGCTTAATGTTCATATAGATAGATTTTTTGGAGGTGTAATCGATGAGAGTTAAGGTAAAACTGGCTTGTACAGAATGTAAGCAAAGAAATTACGACACTACTAAGAACAAAAAAACCGATACAGGAAGAATAGAACTTAAAAAATACTGCAGATACTGCAAAACACACACAGTTCATAAAGAAACAAAATAATTAATATATTTTAAGGATGTGAAATAATGGCTACTAAAAAAAGCAATACTAAAGAAGTTAAAAAAGAAAATAAGTTATTAAGCTTTTTTAAAGGTGCTAAATCAGAACTTAAAAAAGTAAGCTGGCCTACCAAAAAAGAACTAGCAAATATGACTGTGGTAGTTTTAGTTGTAGTTGCTATAATGACTGTTTTAATTTGGGGATTAGATTTTATATTTAAAGGTCTCCTTGGTATATTTGTATAAAGGAGGTAGGGCTTAAGCCCGTTATTATGAAACAAAAATCAGAAGGTGCAAAGTGGTATGTTGTCCATACATATTCAGGTCACGAAAACAAGGTTAAAGTTAATATAGAAAAACTTGTTGAAAATCGAGGTATGCAGGATATAGTTTTTGAGGTTTTAGTACCAAAAGAAGAATATATAGAGACAAAAAATGGTAAAAAAACAGTAAAAGAAAAGAAAAAATTTCCAGGATATGTTATAGTACATATGATAATGACTGATGAATCCTGGTATTTGGTGAGGAACACTAGAGGAGTTACTGGATTTGTAGGACCGGGAACTAAACCTATACCTTTATCAGATAGAGAAGTAAAATCTTTGGGTGTAGCAGTTGCAGCGCCTAAGATTGATTTAGAAAAAGGTGATTCTGTTAAAGTAATCGACGGACCATTTGAAAACTTCATGGGTTCTGTTGATGATATAAATAATGAAAAACATAAGATAAAAGCATATATATCTATGTTTGGAAGAGAAACTTTAGTAGAATTAGACTTTGATCAAGTAGAAAAAGTTTAATTAAACTTTTTATAAATTTGATACCATATAGTGGGAGGGTAAAACCGAAAAACCACAATAACAATAGGAGGTGTAAATATGGGAAAAAAAGTAATAGCAGTTGTAAAATTGCAAATACCAGCAGGAAAAGCTACACCAGCTCCACCTGTAGGAACAGCGTTAGGACCTCATGGTGTTAATATCATGGGATTCTGTAAAGAATTTAATGCAAAAACTCAAGACCAAGAAGGTATGTTAATACCAGTTGTCTTGACTGTATATCAAGATAGATCATTTTCATTTATTACTAAAACCCCTCCAGTAGCAGTATTGCTAAAGAAAGCTGTAGGTATCGAAACAGCATCAGGTGAACCACAAGCTAAGAAAGTTGCAAATATTTCTAAAGATAAAGTTAAGGAAATAGCAGAACTTAAAATGCCTGATTTAAATGCAAATACAATAGAAGCAGCTATGAGCATGGTAGCTGGAACAGCAAGAAGTATGGGAATTGTAGTAGAAGATTAGATATGCAAATGTGGGAGGCCACAACCGATAAAACCACAAGGAGGTAAAAAATGCCAAAAAGAGGAAAAAAATATCAAGACAGCGCTAAA
>JBEPWV010000022.1:0-9730 GCA_041642175.1 Clostridia bacterium | reverse complement strand
ATATCTATTTTAGTTTTTACATTTAATATTCCATCATCTATCCTATCTACATATATAGGTTTAAATCTACCAATACCATGTGAATCTATACCTCTTTTATCCGCATTTATCAGAACATCTGCTACTACAGCAGCATCTTCCTTTGGCACATTCATTCTTATAAATACATCCGTCATAAACCTTTCTAAAACATCAAAATCTACCCAAGTTATTTTGTCTTTCATAATTCACCTCTTGTTTTTGTTTTAATTTTATATCAAGATTTATTATTTATCAAATAATTATATTATTACCATAATTATCCCAATAATTGCTATCAAAATAGATAGCCCGTAAAGAATTTTTTTAGCTTTATCATCATCAAAGTTTTCTCTCATAAGCCTTACTATAATACTGTTCCATACAAATTTGGGTTTAGTATTTGTCCACATAAAAAGAAATCCGGCATATATTATAATAATTAGCCCAATGATTTTATAAGGGTCCATATAAACACCTCCTATCATATTCTTATTTCATTTATACCCGGATTTAATACTTTAATACTTTAATACCTATCTATACTTGAAATCGGATTAACTTTTCCACCTCTTCTAATATTTTATCGTCTCTTAATAAGTTTTCACAAATATTAATGTCTTCATAGAGTTCTCTATCTTCAGTTAGCATAGATATTTTACTTCTAATTACATCATATGCTTTTTTTGTACCTTTCCCTAACCCTTTATTACCTCTAAGATCAATTCCTTGACATGCACACATCATTTCCATAGCTAAAACTCTTCTTGTATTTTTCATGATTTCCATAGCTTTTCTAGCTCCTATTGTTCCCATGGATACATGATCTTCTTGATTTGCAGAAGATGGAATGCTATCAACACTTGCAGGATGAGAAAGAGTTTTGTTTTCCGATACTAAAGAGGCTGACGAATATTGAACTATCATAAATCCGTTATTCAATCCTCCTTTTTCAACCAAAAATGCAGGAAGTTTGCTTAATGAAGGATTAACAAGTCTTTCAAGCCTTCTTTCTGAAATGCTTGCAAGTTCCGCTAAAGCTATGCTCATAAAATCAAAAGGTAAAGCCACAGGTTGTCCGTGGAAATTTCCTCCTGATATTCCTGTTTCATCAAAAATTATAGGATTATCCGTTACTGAATTTATTTCTATTATTACCTTCTCTTTTATATAGTTTAAAGCATCCTTAGTAGCTCCATGAACTTGTGGAGTGCATCTAAGAGAGTAAGCATCCTGTACCCTTATATCTCCTTGGTTCGTTGTCATTTTACTTTCTTCAATTAACTTTAGCAGGTTTTCTGCAGTGTCTTTCTGACCTTTATGAGGTCTAACTTCATGGACTCTTTTGTCTAATGCAGTAACTATGCCATTTTGAGCTTCAAATGATAATCCAGCTGCTATATCTGCCAATTTTGCTAATTTCATTCCATCATATAATGTTAACGCACCAACTGCAGTCATAACCTGAGTTCCATTGATTAAAGCCAACCCTTCTTTTGATATTAATTCTATTGTTTTTATCCCTGCCAGATACATTCCTTCTTTACCGGAATAAATTTTACCTCTGTATTCTACCTTCCCCAATCCAATCATAGGTAGTACCATATGTGATAAAGGTGCTAAATCTCCACTAGCTCCTAAAGACCCCTTCTCAGGAATCAATGGATGAACTTTTTTATTTATCATCTCTATCAGGGTTTCGACTGTTAATAATCTTATTCCGGAGTATCCTTTAGCCAAAGCATTCACTCTTAAAATCATTATTGCCCTTACAATATCTTTGTCAAAAAAATTCCCTGCACCAACGGCATGAGTTATAATAAGATTTTTTTGCAGAAGTTTAGATTCTTCTTTAGAAATTATTACATCACTAAATTTACCGAATCCTGTATTTATACCATATATTTTTTTGTCATTTTCCAAAAAATATTCTACCTTTTTTCTGGACTTCTTAATCTTTTCCACTGCTTCTTTTTTTAATTTAACATCCCAGTTTTCTCTGGCTGCTCTTACAAGTTCATCCAGTGTCAAACTGTCTCCATTAATAAGTATTTCCCCCATATTATCTCCTTTCAAAAAATAAAAAGACAAATCAGGACTGGGTTTCAGTCCAAATTTGCCTCCTAATATCTAATTTCTATAGGCTATTTAATTTAAGTATATTTTATTATGAATTATTAAATTAGTCAATTAAATAGGTTGTATACCCATACCTATTGCTTCATGCTCAAACCCATGCCTAGGAGAACCTATTTCTCCATAAAGAACTACTGAAAGCCAACTACCTGATGATTTATCACCTACTATTAGATTTCCTCTAACTAAAGTATACACCAATCCCGTGCTTCTTAAAACTTCACCAAGCTCTACCTGTCCTCTGCAATATCCAGTAAAAGCTTCCATTGTAGCATGATATAAAGCATGTTCTTCTCTATAATTTTCTCTAATAAAGTCTTTTCTCATAGCTGCTGTTTCTATAGATGCTATAATGTTTTTAGAATCCATAGATCCAGCCTGTCCTGTTAAAATATTATAGTTTTTTTTAGAATATTTCTCTATTAGAGAATCTTTCTCTTCTTTATCTGCAATAGATATCCTTACAGCTATCTTTCCAATTCCTTCTTTATTCATTTTATCACCATCTTGATTATACTACTTTAGAGGTGATTTATCCAATATTTCTTTTTCCTTTTCAACAGCCATTTTTTCTAGATTTTCTACTATCTTTCTTGTTTTTTCTACATAAGTTTCATCTTCAATAGACTTTAAGTTTATTTTTACATTTAGCAGTGCTGAGAGAACTGTAGTTCTGGCAAGCATAGCAGATACCAAACCATCTGTTACTGCATTTTTACTCCCTTTTTCCACCACTACTTCAGCTATAGGCATTATTTCAAAGGCTTCTTTAGCAATTTCTAAAGGAACTTCTGATGCTATTATTAGTCCTTCCTGTATTCTTTTCTTCCTGTATTCTTTTTCTTCTTCAGTGTTTTTAGGCAGTTTAAATCCTTCCATTACCTTATCAAAAGCCTCACAATCTTTATCTATATTATCCAGCATATTTGTTCTAATCATCTCAGCTTTCTCTACGATTAACTTCATTTCTTCTTCTACATCTTCATATTTCTTTTTACCTATCGTTAGATTTGCTACCATTTCTGATAAAGCCGCTGCTAAAGCTCCACTATAAGCCGCTATACTTCCTCCCCCAGGTACCGGTCCACTTGAAGCTGTTTCTTCTGAAAATTCTACTAATGTTTTATTTTTCATCATATCCTCCTTAGTTTTTTTGTACTATTTTACCATCTTTTATAACTATTTTAACAATATTGACTCCTACATGATAGGGTAAAAATTTGTAAGATGGGTAATCTAATATTAAAATATCTGCTTTTTTACCAGGGTCTATACTCCCTGTTTCTTCTACTCTATCTAAGGCTGCAGCACTATTTATTGTTAGTGCAGTCAGTATTTCTTCAGGTGATAGCTTCATATATAATGCAGCTAATGCAATTATTAGAGGAACAGAGTTAGTAAAACAACTACCTGGATTTAAGTCAGTAGCTAAAGCTACAGCACAACCCTTATCTATCATCTTTCTACCATTAGCATATTCTTCTTTCAAGCAAAATGCTGTTCCCGGAAGCAGTGTTGATATAACTCCCTTTTCGGCCATGTCTTCAATACCCTTATCTGATGCTTGTAGTAAATGATCTGCTGATACTGCTCCTAGTTCTGCTGCAAGTTCTGCTCCTCCCAGCTGTACTATTTCATCTGCATGAAGCTTAAGCTTTAATCCCATTTCTTTTGCTTTTGTGAGGAATCTTCTGGACTGCTCTATGTCAAATACTCCTTCTTCGCAGAAAATATCTGCAAATTCTGCTAAATTGTTTTGTACAACTTGGGGCATTACTTTTTCTATTTGGAAATCTAGAAATTCCTCTTCTTTACCTTTGTAATTCTCCGGTACCGCGTGAGGTCCTAGAAAAGTTACAGCAATATCAATAGGATGGTCTTTTTTTATTTCTTTCATAGCTTTAAGCTGTTTGATTTCAGTTTCCAAATCCAATCCATATCCACTTTTACCTTCAACAGTTGTAACTCCCAATTTAAGCATAGAATCTAGCCTTTTTTTTCCTGATTCTACTAGTTCTTCTAAGGAAGCTTCCCTTGTAGATCTAACAGTACTTACAATTCCTCCTCCTCTTCTCATTATATCCATATAATCGTCTCCTCTTAATCTCCAGGAGAATTCTTCTTCTCTATAGCCTCCAAAGATAAAATGAGTGTGAGAATCTATAAATCCGGGAATAACGCTTTTCTCTTGTGCATCAATTACTATATACTCATTTTTATTATATTCTTTTAATATATCCTTTTCTTTCCCAACCACTTTTATTATATCATCTTCTATTACTATCGCTCCATTTTCTATAATGCCTATATCCTGCATATCTTTACCAAATTTGGGCTCAAATCCAGAGCAGGTAACTACTTCAGATGTATTTAAAATCATTTTTTTACTCATATTTTCACCCCCTTGGATTTATTATAACATTAAAGTCTTGTTTCTAAAACTTGATCTATTTTAAAATCTTCTAATCCAAGGTAGTATTCTGCTGTATCAATCAGTGCAGCCATTGGTATAAGACCTATTATTTCGCTTCCTATTACATTAATTCCATATCTTTTACATTCCATCTTTACAGTTTCGAATACTCTATAAATAGCTGTTTTTGTATAGTCAGTCAGGTTCATAGATACCTGTACTATTTTTCTATCTTCAAGCTCAATACCAATTGCTTTACAGTATCTGAATCCACCATTTATATGTCGTATCTGTCTTGCAATTTTATTAGCTATATCTAAATTTTCTGTATCCAAATTTATATTATAAGCCACTAAAGGCATCCTTGCACCTATTGCTGTAGCTCCTGCAGTAGGGTGAGCTTTATCAGGTCCAAAATCCGGCTTCCATTCGTCGTCTTTCATTTTTTCGGACATTTTTTCGAACTGCCCTTTTCTTATTTTCGCTAAATTTGATCTTTTAAGTGATGATGAAGATTTTTCGTATAAGAAGAATGGCAGATTGTGTTTTCTAGAAGCTTCTTCTGCTATTTCTTTAGCTAATTTATCTGCTTCTTCAACTGTTACATTTCTGATAGGTATAAATGGAATTACATCTACTGCTCCCATTCTAGGATGCTGTCCTTTATGTTTTGTTAAATCTATTAATTCTACTGCTTTATCTATTGCTTGAAGTACAGCTTTTTTTATTTCTTCCGGTTCTCCTACTACTGTAACAACACATCTGTTGTGATCTTCATCGTTACTGTAATCAAGTAATTTAACACCTTTTTTTCCTCTAAATGATTCTACAATTCTTTCTATTTTATCTAAATTTCTTCCTTCACTAAAATTTGGTACGCATTCTATAATTCTTTCCATTTTTTCCTCCTATTTTTACAAAGATAATGACAGAATTTCTTAACTCTATCACTATCTTATTTGTTATTATAAATTTTTATTTTTTAAAATTATTAAAGGTTTTCTCTATTAAATCATCATCTGCAACAAATGGCATAGTAATGTGATCTTCTCCCTGGGATTTTTTGTTGTATTCAGAAACCGTATCTATGGAATTTTCACATCTAGCCCAATTTCTACGTGCAACTCCTACCATTGCATCCCAAGGTATTGAATTAATTAATATTTCATCTACTCTTTTACTACCGTCTAATACCATTCCAAAGCCACCGTTTATTGCTTTACTGATTCCTACTCCACCACCGTTGTGAAGAGCTACTAAACTCATCCCTCTTGCAGCATTTCCTGCAAAACAGTGTATAGCCATATCAGAAGTAATATTACTTCCGTCTTTTATGTTGGAAGTTTCTCTATATGGAGAATCCGTACCTCCGGTATCGTGGTGGTCTCTACCCAACATTACAGGTCCTATTTCTCCATCTCTTACCATTTTATTAAATTTAAGTGCTATATCTCTTCTTCCTAAAGCATCTTGGTATAGAATTCTGGCTTGAGTTCCAACTACTAATTTATTTTTTTCAGCATCTCTTATCCATACATAATTATCTCTATCTTGACCTCTTCTATTAGGATTTATTTCATCCATTGCAGCCTTATCAGTTTTGATTAAGTCTTCGTGTTTACCACTTAGGCAAACCCATCTAAATGGCCCGTAACCGTAGTCAAAAAGCATAGGTCCCATTATGTCCTCTACATAAGATGGAAAAATAAAGCCTTCACTGGTATCTTTACCATTTTTTGCTATTTCTTTAGCTCCTGCATCAAATACCGCTCTCATAAAAGCATTCCCATAATCGAAGAAGTATGTTCCTTTGTCTACTAATTTTTCTATAAGCTTAAAATGTTTAATAAGACTTTCATCTACACGGTTTTTAAATTCTTCTTTGTCTTTTTTTAGAAGCTCTGTTCTTTCTTCAAATGATAAACCTTGAGGACAATATCCTCCATCATAAGGAACATGACAAGAAGTTTGGTCTGATAGAAGTTCTATTTTAATATTCTTATTCACTGAATATTCCAGCAAATCTACAATATTTCCCTCATATGCAATCGACATAGGTTCTTTTTTATTTATGTATTCATCGGCTAGTTCAAATGCTTCTTTTAAGTTATCTGTAGATTTCGAAACCCATCCTTGTTCCATTCTTGTTTCAATTCTAGATTTATCTACTTCTGCAATAATACCAACCCCATTGGCAATTTCTACAGCTTTAGCTTGAGCACCGCTCATACCCCCTAGTCCTGAAGATACAAATAAATGTCCTCTTATATCTCCATCTTCAGCTACACCAAGTTTCAATCTTCCTGCATTTAACAAGGTATTAAATGTGCCGTGTACTATCCCTTGAGGTCCTATATACATCCAACCACCAGCCGTCATCTGTCCGTAGCTTGATACGCCCATAGCAGTTGCTTTTGCCCAATCTTCAGGATTATCAAACATACCTACCATAAGACCATTTGTTAGTATTACTCTCGGACTTTTTATATGAGATTTAAAAAGTCCGACAGGGTGTCCAGACATTACTACAAGTGTCTGTTCATCCGTCAATTCTTCTAAATATTTTTTTATTAATCTGTACTGCATCCAGTTTTGACAAACCTGTCCTGTCTCTCCATAGGTAACAAGTTCATAAGGATAAAGAGCGATATCAAAATCCAGATTGTTATCTATCATAACCTGCATTGCTTTTCCTTCTATGCACTTGCCCTTGTATTGGTCAATAGGTTTTCCTTTAATTCTTCCTTCCGGACGAAATCTGTATCCATATATTCTACCCATTGTCATAAGCTCTTTTAGAAATTCTTTAGCTACTTTTTCATGATGTTTTTCAGGGATATATCTTAAAGCATTTTTTAGGGCTAACTTAATTTCCCTATCTGTTAATGTAACCTCTCTTTTAGGCGCTCTTCTATACTTAGAGTCGAATCCAGGATGTTCAGGTAGTTCTGAATCTAATTTAATTGTCATTGAATTTGAAATATCAATGTTATTTAACATGACAATCCTCCTTAATTATATTTATTTTATATTACAATTATACATACTTAACGTCTATAAAGCGTCTACAAATAAAAATAGTCAGATAAATATCGACTATTTTTTAAATAATGTTTTTATAGATTTTTCATTTGCATTGCAAATGCCTCTTTCAGTAATTATACCTGTTACATATTTCGAAGGTGTTACATCAAAACCGAAATTTTTTGCCTTACTATCTTTCGGTGTAAGTAAAACTTTAGTGATTTTTCCTTTTGAAAGCCCTTGAATATATTTTACCTCTTCTCCATCTCTTTCTTCAATAGGGATATCATTTAATCCATCTGAAATTTCCCAGTCGATTGTAGATGATGGTAAAGCTGCATAAAAAGGGATATCGTTATCGTAAGCTGCCAGTGCTTTTAAATATGTTCCGATTTTATTTGCAACATCTCCTGTATAAGTAGTTCTATCAGAACCTACAATCACCATATCAACTAATCCTTTTTGCATTAAATGTCCACCAACATTATCTGAAATTACAGTATGATCAACACCATGGTTTCCCAATTCCCAAGCTGTTAACCTTGCCCCTTGATTTCTAGGTCTTGTTTCATCTACCCATACATGAACCTTTATACCTTTATTATGGGCCTCATATATAGGAGAAGTTGCTGTTCCATAATCGACAAAAGCAAGCCATCCAGCATTACAGTGGGTCAAAATATTTACAGTATCACCATTTTTTTCTTTACTTATTTTTTTAATAATTTCAATGCCATGTTCTCCTATTTTTTTGCAGTAGGTTTCATCTTCTAAAGCTATTTTTTGAGCTTCTTTTTTTAATAATTTTAAAATTTTTTTGTTATCTTTTTCTTTTTTTATAAGTTTCATTTGTCTTGTCAAAGCATATTCCAAGTTTACAGCTGTTGGTCTGGTATTTCTTAGTTTCTCAGCATCCGATTTTATTAATTGTATGTAATTCTCCGAAGATAAATCTACGTCAAAATGCTGTAAAGCAGATAGATAAACTCCGTACCCTGCCGCTGCACCAATGAGTCCTGCTCCTCTTAAATGCATATCCTTTATGGCTACAGCCATTTCTCGAGGATTTCTTATATTTTCAATTACAAATTCATGAGGCAGATATCTTTGATCAATAATACTAATAAATCCTTCTTCTTCCATCCAGATGGTTTTGTATTTTTTATTATTTACAAGCATATAAAAACCTCCTAACATCTTTATTATATTTTAATTAGGAGGTTTTAATCAAGTTTTTATTCAATTATAGCTATTAATTCTTGAGATTCTACCTGCTGTCCTTCTTTTACATATATTTCTTCAATTTTTCCTTTTTGGGGAGCTATTATTTTTGTTTCCATTTTCATTGCTTCAATTATCGCAACCGTTTGATTTTCTTCTACCTTTTCTCCTTCTTTAACTAAAATTCTTATTATTTTCCCTGGGATATTAGCCCCAATTTCCTTATCATTATCCGAGTTAGCTTTTCTTTTTTCTTCTTTTGATATTCCTTCTTTTATACTTTTATCCTTTATTCTTACAACTCTTCTATTTCCGTTTATTTCAAAAGCTACATCTCTGTATCCTTCATCATCAAGCTTTCTAACCTCTACAAGTTTAACTACCATAATTTTACCTTCGGCAATTTTAATTTCACAGGTCTCTCCTTCTTCCAGGCCATGAAAATATATGTCACTTCCCATTGAAGTAAAGTCTCCTACCTCTTCCTTGTATTTCAAATAATTATCAAAGACTTTAGGATAAAGAGAATAGCTTAAGATATCTCTTTTATTAGAATTAATATTATGTTTTTTATCAAGTTGTTTTTTTATTTTATTAAAATCTTCATCTTCTAATAATTCTCCAGGTCTTAGAGTTATTGGTTTCTCATCTTTAAGAACTAATTTTTGTAATCTCTTTGGAAATCCTCCCTGAGGTTGTCCCATCATTCCTTTAAAATATGAAACTACTGAGTCAGGAAAATCCTGTCCCTTAGCTTTATAGTATATATTTTCGGGAGTGTAGTTGTTTTGTACCATATAGATAGCCATATCTCCTACAACTTTAGATGAAGGTGTTACCTTTATAATATCTCCTAACATAAGATTTACTTTTTTGTACATTTCTTTAACTTCTTTAAACTTATGTACTAACCCAAAA
>JBEPWV010000021.1:0-9747 GCA_041642175.1 Clostridia bacterium | reverse complement strand
CGGTACAGCTAAACTTGCCGGGATAGACGAAGCAAATATATACAATGCATTAAAGGATTTATTGAAAAATGAAAACTCCTATAAAAAAATGGCAAATTCTGTAAATCCCTATGGAGATGGTAAATCTGCTGAGAGAATTAAAGATATAATATTAAAAAAACTATTACAATATTAAACAAAAAATTGTATTTTTATAACATGATTTAATTGACTTTCTACCTGGTATATGCTAGGATTTAGTGATTGGAATTAAATTATATTAATAGTTAGGAGGGATAAATTTGCATTTATCTCTCCTTTTATAATATTGCAAATGTTTTCCTAAATTAAATTTGAAAAAAAGGATAAATATATATATAATAATCACGATGTTGAAAGTGAATTTGCTAGAATTAACCAGCAAACTAACAATTTTCAAAAATTTTTCATATGTAATTGTAATACTACATCAATTAAGATATAATTATCAGGTAGAAAAAAAGGATAGGAAAGTGTTTAGTTTGAATAAAGATAAGTTAAATATAATGCAGGGACTTGCTATGATAACACAGATAGGTATATCAATGATAGCTCCTATTATTATCAGCATATTTATAGGAAGATTTCTTGATAATTTAATAGGAACAAACAACATTTTTTTGTTTATATTTATAATAATAGGTGTTGGAGCAGCATTCCTTAATTTGTTTAAAATTGGTCTAAGAGATCAGGATAAAAGGAAGTGAAGTATTGAATCATTCAGTAGAGTTAGTGCTATCAATAGTAAAAAAAGCAATTATAATCCTTGCAATACTAATTATCATATCCTTTATTTTCCTAGATAAACCAATGACCTGGGTATACGGATACATATTTGGAGGATTAATAGGAATTCTCAATTTCATACTTTTAGCGAAAACTATGGAAAAATCAGTAGAGATGCCTCCTCATAAAGCTCAGGGATATGCTTCAGTAAACTATTTTATCAGACTTGCAATTACAGGCGTTGTACTTATAATTGCATTTAAAGCAGATTATATTAATGCTTTAGCAGCTATAGTAGGTATCGTATTAATTAAGTTAATAATCCTTGTTACAAACTTATTTAATGATAAGGAATATTATAGAAGAATTTTTAGCAGAAAGGGGGAAAATTGATGGATGGTGGCTTTGGCCCAACGGTCGTATTTGAAATAGCCGGAATACAGGTAACGGAGACAGTTACTGTAACCTGGTTTATTATGGCTGTCTTAACTATTTTCTCAGTATTAGTTACAAGAAATTTAAAGAAAGTACCAGGCCCAGTTCAAAGCGTAGTTGAAACTACAGTAGAAGCTATAAACAACCTGACAGCTCAAACTATGGGAGAAGACAAAATGGGTTTTGCGCCTTATATGGGTACTTTACTAATCTATCTTGCAGTTGCAAACCTTATCGGTCTAATAGGAATGAGACCGCCCACTGCAGATGTTAACACCACCATGAGTTTAGCAATGATGACCTTTATATTAATTCATATAAACGGTGCAAGAAGCAAAGGCTTGGGAGGATACTTAAAAAGTTTTGCTGAACCTTTAGCTCCACTACTACCTCTAAATATTATAGGTGAGCTTGCCAACCCTATATCCTTAGGATTTCGTTTATTTGGAAATATAGTAGGAGGACTGGTTATTATGAGTTTAGTATATGGAGGTTTATCGAGTCTTAGTGAGTCATTATTAGGACCATCAGCACCACCAATACTAAGCGCTGGAATACCCGCTGTACTTCATGTTTATTTCGACATGTTTGCAGGAGTATTACAGTCATTTATATTCACAATGCTTACTATGGTATACATAGCTATGGCTATGGATTAACCTGAAAGGAGGAGCAGTATGGAAGTAGAAGTAAACTTCATAGTTAGATTTTTAAATTGGCTTGCTTCTTTCGAACCTAGAGTACTTGTATTGGCAGCATCAGCAATAGGAGCTGGACTTGCGATGATAGCAGGAATAGGTCCTGGAATAGGACAGGGATATGCAGCAGGCAAAGGAGCAGAAGCTGTAAGCATAAACCAAAAAAGTTCAAGACAGGTTACTATGGTAATGCTTTTGGGAGCTGCAGTTGCAGAAACCTCAGGAATATTAGCCTTAGTAGTAGCTATTATCATATTATACGGCAATCCACTAGTAGGTATGCAGGGTGCAGGAATAGTTCTTGCAGCATCAGCAATAGGAGCTGGATTGGCGATGATAGCAGGTATAGGTCCTGGAATAGGACAGGGATATGCAGCAGGTAAAAGTACTGAAATGGTCGGTAGAAGACCTAAGCATCAATCATCTGTTGTAAGAGTTATGCTCTTAGGACAGGCAGTAGCACAAACTACAGGAATATATGCACTAATAATAGCTTTAGTATTAATGTTTGCAAATCCGCTATTAAATTTACTTTAGGATAGAAGAAGAAATCAAAAAATAAAATTCGATGGAATAAGGAGGAAATCATAATGGAACCAATCACTGGAAGAGCTTTAGTACTAGCGGCTTCAGCAATAGGAGCTGGATTAGCGATGATAGCAGGAATAGGTCCTGGTATAGGACAGGGATATGCAGCAGGTAAAGGAGCAGAAGGAGTAGGAAGACAACCTGAAGCACAGGGAGACATCGTAAGAACTATGCTTTTAGGAGCAGCAGTTGCAGAGACAACAGGTATCTATGGATTGATAATAGCACTAATCTTATTATTTGCAAATCCACTAATCAATCTGTTATAAGATTACCATATAAGTATCTATAAAATAAGAAGGAGGCGGCTGTATGCTAAAACTAGGACTTGTAGAATTTGGATGGAGCACTGTATTTCAGATAGTAAATACAATTATATTATATCTAGTCCTTAAGAAATTTCTCTTTGTACCTGTAACTGAATTCATTCAGGGAAGACAAGATGAAATTCAAAATTCTTATGATGATGCCGACAAGATGAATGAAGAAGCTGAAAGCCTAAAACAAGAATACGAGGAAAAGCTTGACAATGTAAAAGAAGAAGGTCAGGAAATTCTCATAGAAGCTCAGAAAAAGGCTGATGAAAGAGGTAGTGAAATTATCAAGGAATCTAAGGAAGAAGCTTCAAAATTAAAAGAAAAAGCTGAAAAAGATATAGAATTTGAGAAGAAAAAAGCATTAAATGATATGAAAGATGAAATATCAAATATAGCCATGATGGCAGCCTCAAAAGTACTTGGAAATGAAGTCGATGAAAGTAAAAATAAACAGTTAGTAGACGACTTTATTAATGAAGTAGGAGAATCAAGATGGCAGAACTAGTAGCTAGGAGATATTCTGAAGCTTTATTTGAAGTAGGAAAAGAAGAAAATAAACTTGACGAATATTTAGAAGAAATAAAATTCATAGGAGATGTGTGTATTGAATATAAAGATTTCTTCGAACTGCTGAAAACTCCTAAAATTAGCGTTAGTGAAAAAAAAGATGTTTTCGAGGAAACTTTTGAAGGTAAAATTAGTAAAGAAGTAAATAACTTTTTAAAAATAATTTTAGACAAAAGAAGAATTAGTAATATTTTTGAAATAACAAAAGAATACGAAAAACTAGTAGACAAACATAATGGAGTAGTAAAAGCCGATGCTTACACTACAACACCATTAGAGGAAGAAACACTTAAGTTATTAGAAGAAAAACTTAGCAAGACTACAGATAAACAAGTTAAGCTGACAAACAAAATAGATGAAACCTTAATAGGTGGAGTTAAAATTATTCTTGGAGACAAGGTTATAGATGGTACTCTCAAGAAAAAACTAACCAACATCGAAAGCAGCTTAAAAAAATTAATAGTGTAAGATAGGGGTGACTAAAAAATTATGAGTTTAAGACCGGAAGAAATAAGCAAGATAATTAAAAAACAGATAAAAAAATACGAAGAAAAATTGGATGTAGTAGATATTGGTACTGTTATAGAAGTAGGAGACGGTATAGCAAGAATCCATGGTCTTGAAAAATGCATGTCTGGTGAACTCCTTGATTTTGGTAACGATGTTTTTGGAATGGCTCTAAACTTGGAGGAAGACAATGTAGGTTGTGTTCTTTTAGGAAGCGACGAAGACATAAAAGAGGGAGACGAAGTTAAAAGAACTGGAAGAATTGTTGAAGTTCCAGTAGGTGATGGTATGCTCGGAAGAGTAGTAAACTCTTTAGGTATGGCTATTGACGGAAAAGGACCTATTGAATCAGACAAATTCAGACCTATAGAGCAAAAAGCATCTGGAGTTATTACAAGAAAATCAGTTACTGTTCCCCTCCAAACTGGAATTAAAGCCATAGACTCTATGATTCCAATTGGAAGAGGACAAAGAGAGCTAATAATCGGAGACAGACAAACCGGTAAGACAGCAATAGGTATTGACACAATATTAAACCAGCATGATCAAGATGTAATATGTATATATGTAGCTATAGGACAAAAAAGATCTACAGTTGCTAAAACAGTTGAAATTTTCGAAAAAAATAATGCCATGGACTACACAATAGTAGTTTCAGCATCGGCAAGTGAAAAAGCGCCACTTCAATATATCGCACCTTATGCTGGAGCAGCAATAGGTGAGGAATTCATGTACAGTGGAAAAGACGTTCTGATAATCTACGATGATTTATCAAAACATGCTGTAGCTTATCGTGCAATGTCATTGCTTCTTAGAAGACCACCGGGAAGAGAAGCTTATCCTGGAGATGTTTTCTATCTACACTCAAGACTTTTAGAAAGAGCAGCCAGACTTGACGATAAATACGGCGGAGGATCTATGACGGCACTGCCTATTATAGAAACTCAGGCTGGAGATATCTCGGCTTTTATACCTACCAACGTAATATCAATCACAGACGGCCAGATATTCTTAGAGACTGAATTATTCTTCTCAGGACATAGACCTGCTATAAATGCAGGACTATCAGTATCAAGGGTTGGGGGTTCAGCACAGATAAAAGCAATGAAAAAAGTTGCAGGTACATTAAAACTTGACCTGGCACAGTATAGGGAGTTGGCATCATTTGCTCAATTTGGATCAGAACTAGACAAAGAAACAAAAGCGACTCTTGATCACGGTGAAAGACTGATGGAAGTTATAAAACAGGCACAGTACAAACCTGTAGAAGTAGAGAAACAGGTAATATTAATATATGCAGCTAACAACAAATATCTTGAAGATATAGCTGTAGATAAAATAAGCGAATTTGAAGAAGGACTTTACAAGTTTATGGATGAAGAATACCCTGAAATAGGACTTGTTATAAAAGAAAGCGGAGAATTATCTGACGAAACAAAAGATAAGCTTAATAAAGCTTTAGATGAATATACAAAGCAATTTAAAAGTAATTTAAAAGACGAAGAATAACAACTGACTAAATAGTCAGGAGGTGATAACTTGGGCCAGAATATGAATGACATTAAAAGAAGAATTAAAAGTGTTACAAGTACCAAACAGATTACAAAAGCTATGGAACTGGTAGCAACTGCAAAGTTGAAAAGGGCGAGAAAAAAACTTGAACAATCCAAGCCTTACTACAATAAAATATACGAAAGTATAAGGGAAATAGTGGCAAATTCTAAAGGTATAAGACACGAGTTTATTGAAAAAAGAGAAATAAATAATACTCTATATATAGTGCTAACAGGTGACAGAGGTTTAGCTGGCGGATACAATTCAAATGTCTGTAAGCTGGCTGAAAGCACAATTCAGGATAAATCCAAAACAAAGATTATGTGTATCGGAGCAAAAGGAAAGCTGTATTTTGCAAAAAGAGGATACAATATTGCATATGAAATGACAGGTGTATCAGAAACTCCTGAATTAAGCAATGCTCAGGTTGTTGGTGAAAAAGCAGTAGAAATGTATAAAGCTGGTGAGATTGACGAGGTTAAACTGGTATTCACTGAATTTATAAGTACTATTAATTACAAACCTATGGTATTGGATTTACTACCATTAGTGCTGGATAGTGAAGAAGAAAATGAAAAACCTGAAGAAACAATAATCTTCAGATATGAACCATCACCGGAATCGGTACTCAACTACTTAGTACCAAAATATATTGCCAGTGTAATATACGGAGCTACTATAGAAGCCGCAGCAAGTGAGCAGGGTTCTCGTAGAGTTGCAATGGAAAGTGCAACAGATAATGCAGAAGAAATGATAGATGATCTAAACTTAATGTATAACAGAGCAAGACAAGCTTCAATCACTCAGGAAATAACTGAGATTGTTTCAGGAGCAGATGCTCTTGAATAAAATCGAAAGGATGTGAGATATATATGGCGGAGCTAAACAAAGGAAAAGTAAAACAGGTCATAGGACCTGTAGTAGATATAGAATTTAGCGAAGATAATCTTCCGAAACTTATGAATGCTATTAAAATAGAAATTGATGATAGAACTGTTGTTGTTGAAGTGGCACAACATACTGGGGATAATACAGTAAGATGTATATCTATGGACTCAACGGATGGATTTGTAAGAGGAATGGAAGCAATTGATACAGGAGCACCTATATCAGTTCCTGTAGGAGAAGAAACACTTGGAAGAATGTACAATGTACTTGGGGAACCAATCGATGGAAAAGAGCTTGGAGAAGTAAAGCAAAGAGCACCTATTCACAGAGAAGCACCATCTTATGAAGAACAAAGTACAAGCACAGAAATATTTGAAACCGGGATTAAGGTAGTTGACCTTATATGTCCTTACTCAAAAGGTGGTAAAATCGGCCTCTTTGGAGGAGCAGGAGTTGGAAAAACAGTTCTAATTCAAGAACTTATTCACAACATAGCTAAAGAGCACGGTGGACTATCGGTTTTTGCAGGCGTTGGAGAAAGAACAAGAGAGGGTAACGACCTTTATTATGAAATGATGGATTCAGGAGTACTTGATAAGACGGCACTGGTATTCGGTCAAATGAACGAACCACCGGGAGCGAGAATGAGAGTTGGTCTGTCTGGACTGACTATGGCTGAGCATTTTAGAGATGAAGAAGGTCAGGATGTGCTTCTATTTATTGATAATATATTTAGATTTACACAGGCTGGTTCAGAAGTTTCTGCACTACTTGGTAGAATGCCTTCTGCAGTTGGGTACCAACCAACCTTAGCAACAGAGATGGGACAACTTCAAGAAAGAATAACATCAACTAAAAAAGGATCTATAACATCTGTACAGGCTGTATACGTACCTGCCGATGACCTAACAGACCCTGCACCGGCGACTACATTTGCCCATCTTGATGCAACTACAGTTCTTTCGAGAAAAATATCAGAAATGGGTATTTATCCTGCAGTTGACCCTTTAGATTCATCATCGAGAATATTAGATCCTCAGGTGATAGGAGACGAACATTACAACGTAGCAAGAAGAGTTCAAGAAACTTTACAAAGATACAACGAACTTCTTGATATTATAGCTATACTTGGTATGGATGAGCTTTCCGACGAAGATAAAATAACAGTTGCTAGAGCAAGAAGAATACAGAGATTCTTATCTCAACCATTCCACGTTGCGGAACAGTTTACCGGAACAGCCGGT
This sequence comes from Clostridia bacterium, assembly GCA_041642175.1. GTDB lineage: Bacteria > Bacillota > Clostridia > Tissierellales > Dethiosulfatibacteraceae > UBA8670. The sequence continues at coordinate 2,205 of JBEPWV010000021.1, read as the reverse complement.
ACTTACGTTCCTATAAAAGAAACAATCAGATGATTTAAAGAGATTCTTGAAGGTAAATACGATGATTTACCTGAACAGGCATTTTTACTTGTAGGTACAATAGAAGAAGCAGTGCAAAAAGCTCAAAAGATAAAAAAAGAAGGAAAAGATTAAAATGTTCCTAAGAGATTTAGGAAGTGAGGTGTAGTTTATGAATAAAGTTAAGCTGCAGATAATAACACCGGAAAAAAATTTTTTTGAAGACGATGTTCAACTAGTTGTTGTAAAAGGTGTAGAAGGATCAATAGGAATCATGTACGATCATGAACCCTTTGTTACACCACTGGGCATCGGACCGATTAAAATATTAAGTGACAATAAAATTAAACATGCAGCTGTTTCTCATGGTTATGTAGAAGTAATGGAAGAAAAAATAGTAATTCTAGCTGATACAGCTGAATGGCCGGAAGATATTGATATAAGCAGAGCAGAAGAAGCAAAGAAAAGAGCTCAAAAAAGACTTAATAAAAAAGAGAATCATATGGAGCTGTTAAAAGCGGAAATAGCCCTAAAAAAAGCTATTAATCGTATTAATGTAGCTAATATGCCAGCAAAACATAAATAAATCTAAAAATCGAACTTCAAAAAAGAAAGTTCGATTTTTTATATTTTTCTTAGTTCAATCTTATTTTAAACCTAATATTTCTCTTGCTTCATCAGGAGTAGCTATTTCTCTGCCCATTTCTGCTGCTATTCTTACTACTTTTTCTACCAGCTCTCCATTGGAATTAGCTAAAACTCCCTTTGATATATATACATTATCTTCAAAACCAACTCTAACATGTCCACCCATTGCCATACCAATCATAGCCATAGGAATTTGATGTCTTCCCATTCCGGCTACTGTCCAGGTTGAACCTTCTGGTATACTGTCTACCATAAAAGCTAAATCCCTTGCAGAAGCTGATATTTGTACTCCTAATACAAAGTCAAAATGCATAGGTTTTTTTATAAATCCCTGTTTTTGAAATTTAATTGCGTAATCGATCATACCTTTATCAAACACTTCTATCTCAGGTTTAACTCCTCTCTCCATCAGTATACGACCAAAATTTTTGATAGTATTTTCAGTATTGATGAAAATTTCATCTCCTCCAAAATTTACTGTACCGCAGTCTAATGTAGCCATTTCAGGACCTAACTCAGTGGGCTGAAGTCTTTCTTCGTCGCTCATGCCAACAGCGCCGCCGGTAGAAGGTTGTATAATTACATGTGGACACCTTTTTTTGATTTCATCCATACAAGCTTTAAATCTTGACTTATCTTGAGTAGGAGTACCATCATCATTTCTTACATGAAGATGAATAATACTAGCTCCGGCCTTATATGCCGATTCAGCTTCCCTACCTACTTCTTCAACTGTATAGGGAACATTTGGGTTGTGCTCTTTAGTAACCTCCGCACCGCTTATAGCTGCGGTAATAATTAATTTTTCCATGACTAATACCTCCTAAAATTTCTTTTCTATTTTAATTATATAATAGATGAATTCTTATTACAATATTGCCTATATTTAGTTTATTAAGAAAAAAATAAATTTCAAATTATTCTTCCATTTGATATATAGGTTGGTTATAGTTTATAATGTTATAAGAATATTAAATGGAGACATAAAATGATAGAATGTGGAGTAAAAAACTTAAAAAAATATTTTGGTGCAGATCTAATATTTGAAAATATAACCTTAGATATAAAAGAAGGGGAGAAAATAGGAGTAGTAGGCAAAAACGGTGTAGGAAAAACTACTCTTATGAAAATATTAGTTAATGAAGAATATGCCGATGATGGAAACATATATATTAGAAGTGGTTCCAGAGTTGGATATTTAGAGCAAATCCCTGACTACGATGATTCTATTACAGGTATGGATATACTGTACCTTGCCTTTACTGATCTTTACAAAATCAAAGATGAAATGAAGGAAATGGAAGAAAAGCTTAAAAATACCGTCAGCGAGAATCACGATAGAATACTTAAAGCCTACGGTAAACTGGAAGAAAAGTACGAACTTCGGGGAGGCTATCAAATAGATGAAAAGCTCAGCAAGGTTATAGGTGGACTGGGAATCGAAATACTTGTAAAAAGAAGATTCAACACCTTAAGCGGTGGTGAAAAAACTAAAATCATATTAGGAAAAGTACTATTAGAAGAACCGGATTTACTACT
>JBEPWV010000020.1:0-9779 GCA_041642175.1 Clostridia bacterium | reverse complement strand
AAGTAAGTCCGTTGCGTATTTAGGTTTTGGAGAAAGTTTGATTATAGCTTTAGTTATTACACCAAGAGTACCTTCTGATCCAATAATTAATTTTTTAATATCGTATCCGGTAACATCTTTAACGTTTTTTCCACCAAGTTCAACTATTTCACCAGTAGGAGTAACAATTTCAAGACCCATTACATACTGTCCGGTAACTCCGTATTTAATAGCTTTACCACCACCTGCATTTTCTGCTATATTACCACCAATGTAGCATGTTAGTAAGCTCATTGGATAACCTGCGAAGAACAAACCTTTATCTTCAACTAATCCGTTGATTTCATTCGTTACTAAGCCAGGTTCTACAACTATCATCATATTATCATAGTCAATTTCAAGTACTTTATTCATTTTTTCTACGGATAGCAATATTCCACCAAAGGTAGGAATAGCACCACCAGAAAGGCCACTTCCAGCACCTCGTGGGGTAACAGGTATAAGATGCTTGTTTGCTAACTTCATTACTTCAGCAATCTGTTCAGCTGTAGTAGGAGTAATAACTACATCAGGCATATGAGCATATTCTTCAGGTGTTTCGTCATGAGAGTAATTCTCCATTTTTTCTTTATCCAAAATAACGTTCTTGCTACCTAATATACTCTCCAGTTCTTTTACTATTTCTTCAGTTAAAGGATTGTAATTCATTATTTTACCTCCTTAGCTAGTTTACTATTTAATAAAGGAATTACTTCAAATAAATCTCCAACGATACCAAAATCTGATACTTGGAAAATAGCTGCATCGGGATCGCTATTTACAGAAATGATTACTTCAGATGTTTTCATTCCTGCAAGATGCTGAATAGCTCCTGACACTCCAATTGCTACATATAATTTAGGAGTAACGGTTTTACCACTAAGGCCAACTTGTTGAGGATAAGATGCCCAGCCTCTATCTACAGCATCTCTTGAAGCTCCAACAACTCCGCCGAGATTGTCCGCAAGCTCTTTAAGCATTGTGAAGTTTTCACTCTTCTTCATTCCTTTACCACCAGCTACAACTATTTCAGCTGCTTGGATGTTAATATCTCCACCAACTTCATGCTTAGATTCAAGTTTTTTCACTCTATTATCTACAAGACTGCTTTTGAATTCTATGTATTCAATATCACCAGTTCTGCTTTCATCTATATCTAAAGGTTTAGATGATTTAGGTCTTACTGTTGCCATTTGAGGTCTGTGGTCTGGGGTTTTTATAGTTGCTAATATGTTACCACCTATTGCAGGTCTTGTTTGAAGTAGATTTCTAGTTTTCTCTTCAATATCAAGCTCAGTGCAGTCGGCAGTAAGTCCAGCGTGAAGTCTCATTGCTACATGAGGCATTAAAGTTCTTCCATTTACAGTAGCTGCTGAAAGTATAATGTTTGGCTTAAATTCTCCAATCATATCTACAAGCAAATTACTGTAGGTTTCAACTATGAAGTCTGAAAGGTTTGTATCTTCTACAACTATAACCTTATCTGCACCTCTTAATATCAACTCATTAAGCTGTTGCTTATCTACATCGTTTCCTATTACTACAGAAACTAAGGATTCTTCTAACTTATCTGCTAAAGCTCTACCTCTTGAAAGTAATTCGAAAGATACATCTTTCAAATTACCATTTCGAGTTTCAGCCATAGTCCATATATTTTTATATTCCATATTTACCTCCTATACAATTTCTTTACTTTTTAAAAATTCTACTAACTTATCTACTGCTTCTTCAAGTTGTTCGTCATCTTTTGCAGAAACTATAGTTCCACCTCTTGTAACTTTAGGAGTTTCGATCTTAACAACTCTTGTTGGTGAACCTTTTAGTCCTAATTTTGATTCATCAACATTCATATCTTTAACAGTTAATAAAGGTAGTTCTGTCTTTTTAGCTCTTTGTTTACCTCTTAAGGTAGGTAATCTTGGGTAGCTGATTTCCTTTACTACAGTAAGTAGAGAAGGAAGAGGAAGTTCTAGCTTTTCGTAGCCTTCTTCTAATAGTCTTTCTACAATTATCTTGTCTTTGCTAACTTCTTCTACCTTACTTATATAAGTTCCTAAAGTAAGATCTAAATATGCAGCTATATTTGGCCCAACCTGTCCGGTATCACCGTCAGTAGCTCTTTCACCAGCTAAAACTAAATCGTATTCGCCGATTTCTTTTATAGCTTCAGCTAGTACATAAGCTGTAGACCAGGTATCTGCTCCTGCAAATTTTCGATCGGTAATTAGGATTCCGTCATCACACCCCATTGCGATAGCTTCTTTTAAAGCTTTAGAAGCTGATGGGGGACCCATAGTTATTACTGTAACTTTTCCATTATGTTCTTCTTTAAGTTGGATTCCAACTTCAATTGCATATAAATCTAATGGGTTTATTATACTTTCTACGCCGTCTCTTATCATAGTGCCTGTTTCAGGATCCATTTTTACATTACTTGTTTCTGGAACCTGTTTAATTGGTATGATTATATTCATTATTAAAACCTCCTTGGTATTATGGTATGACCAATATGATCTTTAAAAAATAGATTTGAAGTATGATGGTCATACCAATCTTTTTCTTAATTTAAGTATATGATAACCTTTTCCTTTTTTCAACATATGTTATTTTCTTCACAAAAAAAGAGCCGAATTCTTTAATCAGCTCTTTCATAAGTTTAATGTTAATTATCAAATTCCTCATTATCCTGTATACTTAAATATACATTGTCAAAATGTTCTTTCATAGCTTGTTTTGCCTTTTCTTTATTACCGGAAATAATTGATTTCACAATATTTCTATGCATATCTTCCAATAAATTATCAACTTTTAAATTTTTAACAATCTTAAGCCTGGCATCTTTTATAAAATAGATCATAAGAGAAGAGATGGTTTCTAAAATAGTAACTATTAGAATATTATTTGTATATTCTGCTATTTTATAGTGTATGGACTTATCTATTGCGACTCTTTCCGCCTCTGAATCAGCATTAATAAGATCAGTTAATAAATTTTCTAAAATTTCTTTTCTTTCTTCTGTTATTCTTTCTGCAGTAAGGCCTGCCGCTTCAATCTCTAAAATGTTTCTTATCTCCAGTATATCTTTAAATTTTCCGTTTTTTAAGGTGAAAATCAATGACATAGGTTCTAAACCAACCTGATCGAAGTTTTCAGATATGAAATTACCTTCTCCTTGTCGACTTTCAATAATACCGATAATTTCCAAAGAACGAAGAGCTTCTCTTATAGAAGTTCGACTTACATTAAGCATTTCAGCCATTTTTCTTTCAGCAGGGAGTTTATCTCCGAGCTTTAGCTCACCGCTGAGTATCATTTTTTGTATTTCTTCACTAACTTGCTGATGAATTTTTTTATTTTTAATAGGTTCAAACATATAATCTCTCCTAAACATTACGAAATCTTAACAATAATTCATTAGATAGTGACAATTTATTCACGAATCATATAAATTTACTTTTCTTAAATAAAACTTGTATAAATGTATTTAAATATATACTTAATTCTCTATAAAATCAATCTTGATTCTTATTTTCTACAGCATTTTTCATTTTACATATTCCCCGCAGAACTCCTCCATCATCTATCACAAGAGAACCCACTTCTATATCTCCAACTTGTTCACCAGTGTTTGTAATCTGAAACTTACCACTACAATTTATATTACCTTCAACCTTGCCAGATATAATTATATCTTCACAAATTATATTACCAAATATTTTTCCCGTTTCTCCTATTACGATTCCACTTCCTGTTATATCTCCTTTAATATAGCAATCAAGTCTTAAAGTTTTTTCTGATTTTACATCTCCATCAATTTCCACACTGCTACTTATTAAAGTATCGATATTTTTTAGAGTTTCATTATTATTTGATTTCTTAGATTTTCCTAACATAATTACTCCTAGTCACAATATTTTTTTATTTCCAAAGGGTTTACAGCTTCATTATTTATAATTATTTCATAATGAAGATGAGGACCTGTGGATTGCCCGGTATATCCCATAGAACCTATTATATCACCTTTTTTTATATGATTTCCTGGTTCTACATTGGTTTTATACAAATGAGCATACTTGGTAATGATACCGTATCCATGATCAATTAATATATATTTGCCAAATAAGTAATCATAGTCAACAAGGATTACTTGTCCGTCTCCCGCAGAATATATTTCAGTTCCCATAGCATTAGCAATATCTATACCATGATGAAATTCCCAAGAATATGAAAAAGGATTCCTTCTATAACCAAAATTAGAACTTATTCTACCTGATGTAGGGAAGTGATCAGGAAAGCAATTTAAATAGGCAACTTTATCTTCAACTTTTTCATAGAGTTGATCTAAATCTTTCTTGTTATTTTCTAAAATTTCATCAAATTCATTTAATAACTCATTAATACTCAAATCACTTTTACTAGAGGCTTCTGGAACAAGAAAATTTCTTCTAGAAGATCTTGATACCAAAGAATTTTCTGAATCCTGTGTTTCTGTAACTTGATTTTCTGTATGTATGAAATCATTTATATGACTTTTAAAATCTTCCAGTTCATATAACTTTTTTTCAATAAGTGCGGTTTTAATATTAATAATATTATTTTTTTCTCTTAAAGTATTTTGCAAATCAATAGTTGAATTTTTCAAAAGAGTGGATTCATATTTTAAAGAAGAAATTTCAGCCTCTTTTTCTTCAACTTTACTCAATAAATTTAAGTTGTAGTAAAAAAGATATCCGGTTACAGAAATAAAAGCTATAATAAATATGGAACTAAAAATTAATAGCTTTTTATGAATATTGAAATTTATAGGATTTTGAGTGGTAGTAAACACCTTGATTTGAAGTACATCATTAAATTGGTTTAGGTGAGTTGTTTTTTTAGTCATAGAGACCTCTCAAAGTTTTTTTAAATACTAAAAATATTTTATCATTTTTTTCTAGTATAAACAAGTATACATCTTTACTATGAAAACAAATCCTCTAGCTTAATTTGTAAAATTATAGAAAAAATTAATGAATTAATTTTATTATATACTTAATTAATGTATAATTAGTATAATTAATAAGAAAAAAGGGGCTATAAATGGAAAGATCCAGTGGAATTTTACTACACATAACATCATTACCTGGGAAATACGGTATAGGTGATTTTGGAAAAGAAGCTTACAATTTTATAGATTTTTTATCAAATGCAAATCAGAAAAACTGGCAGATTCTTCCTTTAGGTATAACAGGATATGGGAATTCTCCTTACCAATCTTTTTCATCTTTTGCAGGGAATCCTTACTTTATAGATATAGATGAATTTATAAAGGGAAAATTCATAACTGAAAAAGAAGTTAATAGCTATGATTTAGGATCTTATGATGACAGTGTAGACTATCATAAATTATATAAGAACAAATATGAAATTCTCAAGAAAGTTTACAAAAGATCATACAATAAAATTGAACAAGAGCTAAAAACTTTCTATAAAAAGGAAAAAGAATGGCTAAGACCCTTTGCTTTATTTATGAGCTTAAAAGAACAGCATGAGGGGAAGTCCTGGTTGAATTGGGAAGAAAATTATAGAAAATACGATTCAAAAGAAGTAAAAGAATTCGAAAAAGAAAATCAAGAAAAGTTGTTTTTTTGGATATTCACTCAATTTTATTTTTATAAGCAATGGACTAAGGTAAAAGAATATGCAAATGATAAAGAAATAAAAATACTAGGAGATCTACCTATATATGTGGCAGAAGATAGTGCCGATATATGGTCGAATACTGAACTCTTCAAATTAGACGATAAATTAGTTCCAGAAAAAATTTCAGGAGTACCGCCGGATTTGTTTTCGAAAACCGGGCAGCTATGGGGTAATCCTATTTATGATTGGCAAAAATTGAAAGAAAAAAACTACAGCTGGTGGGTAAGAAGAATTAAACACAGCTTCAAACTTTATGACAGACTAAGAATAGATCATTTCAGAGGATTTCAAGCTTACTGGGAAGTTGACTATGGTTCAAAAAATGCAGTAGATGGTAAATGGGTAACAGGACCGGGAATTGATTTTTTTAATAGTATTAAAAAACAACTTGGAGAATTAGATATAATTGCAGAAGATTTGGGATATTTAACAGAAGAGGTTCATGAATTAATTAAAGAAACCGGATACCCTGGGATGAAAGTACTTCAATTTGCCTTTGATGGTAGTTCTAGCAATGATTATCTTCCTCACAATTACTGCAAAAATTCAGTAGTTTATACCGGAACCCACGACAACGATACTACAAAAAGTTGGTTTAAAAAGGAAAATAATGTTAATCAAAAATATATATTAGATTATATAAATAGAGAAAGCAAAAAAGAGATAAGTTGGAATATTATAATAACAGCATGGTCATCAATTGCAGATTTAGCTATAGCACCAATGCAGGATTTTTTATCTTTAGATAATGAAGCTAGAATGAATACACCTTCAACTTATGGTGATAACTGGAAATGGAGAATGAATGAAAATGATTTAAATAAAAAATTATCATTGCAAATTGCATATATTACAAGGCTATATGGAAGATAAGGAAAATAATTTGAGAATAAACTATTGAAATCTATGGTGATAGAAAATAAAAATTTAAGAGTAGTAAAATTTAAAAATACCGGCAACTTAAAAATTATCGTGCCGGTATTTTTTAAGCAGATATTAAGCCTTATCTAATCTTATAGCTGAAGAAACTATATGTCTTTTGTCAGGGAAAATAATATTTAATATATGTGCTGTGTAAGAAAGTTTTACAGCATGAACATCATTTACTTTTTCTATTTCCTCATGTAATTCATCCCATGTTAAGGAATCAAAATCATAATCAGGCATTTCATACTCTCCTATTTCTGAAGCTATAAGATGCGTAATTATACATGTAGTAAGGATATCTATGTTTTTATTAAAATCTTTTTGAAATTCTTTCAATACAATTAAGGCATGAGTTCCTGTAATGCAATGAAGAGCTACTATACTTTCAGAATTTAAATAAGCATTTAAAGAAAGGTTAAGTACAGCTTCTAATTTTTTATCTGTATCACCTTCAACAATAAAACCTTTCTCCATATATTCATCATCATCATATAGAGCTTTCATTTTTTGACCCATAGAATCTTTTTGGGATAATATTTTTTTTACGCTCTCATTATTATATAGATTTTTAGCTTCATCAATTATATCTTTTCCATTTATACTTCTGTTAAATTTACCGGCCTCTCTATAAGCAGTTATATAATAAGCTACAGCTCTTCTCAATTCAGGCAAATAACCAGAGTCTATTTGGTAACCTTCATATGCATAAGCAAGTCTAATCAAAACATGAAATAATCCGGAAGACATGCCTAAAGCATATTCATTTAACATTTTTTTAATATAATAATTTACGTTATCATGAGTCATTTCTTTTTTTAAAATATTTAAAGCTGATTCATAAAGATCTCTTTTTCCCAAAGTTTCTTCTAAGTTATCTACTTCTTGAAAAGATTCACTTACTTTATTTATATCTGCATTTTCAATATACATTTTCGAATAAGAACTAACTTTATCTAAACTCTTTGTTAGTTTATATATAGCTAGCTGCCCCATAGGTAAATGATTGACAAAGTTTCCTTGATAAGGTGAATACATTTCTCCATAAGAATTAACAATATCACTAAGTTTCATAAAAACCTCCTAAATTTAATTTTTATAATTATTATTAACGTACATTATAGTTATACCCCAAATTTTAAAATAATATAAAAAAGATCAAAAAAATGTAGCTTATTACGGAAAAAATATTATTTAAATAAAAATTATTATTGGAAAGTTTGACTGCAATAGTTCCTATTAGTATAATCTAATTAATAATTTTAATTTAAGTTTACAAACCGATGAATATTTATAGGAGGTTAAAATGATAAAAATTAAATCTGATATAAAAGAGAGAATAGATGAATATATTAGTTCTACGGGGAAGATAGGAGTAAAGGAAGGGAAAAGATGGAGAGCTGCCTATACAGATGATGATAAAGAAATCAGAAATTTATTTAAGGAAATAATGGAAAAAGAAGGATTAATAACTGAAGTAGATCCAGTAGGGAATCTTTACGGAAAAATAAAAAATATTGCTGTAGATAATTCATTGAAAAAAATAATAATTGGATCCCATATGGATACTGTTAAAAACGGTGGTGCATATGATGGAGCTGCAGGAATAATAATAGGAATAATAGCCTTATCTGAAGTATTAAAACGCTACGGTACTCCAGAGGTTCCTGTTGAAGTTGCAGCATTAGTTGAAGAAGAGGGAAGTAGATATGCTATGGGATACGTAGGAAGTCGTGCAGTTGTTCACGGACTGACTGAAAAAGAACTTTCAGCTAAAGATGAAAATGAAATAAGCTTAAGGGATGCTATGAATGAATTTGGATATGATTCAAATACTGTTAATAAAGCAAAAAGAGATGATATAAAAGCTTACCTTGAAGTACATATAGAACAGGGACCGGTACTAAATACAAATAGAAAGAAAATAGGAATTGTAGAAAAAATTACCGGATTAAATGTTCTGGAAGTTTTAGTAAAAGGTAGAGAAGATCACGCAGGAACTACTCCAATGAATTTAAGAAAAGATGCTTTAGTAGGTGCATCTAAGATAATCTATGAAATACCAAAAATAGTATCAAGGATCTCAGAAACCGGAACAGCTACTGTAGGAATGATGAAGGTACTGCCGGGTTCTTCAAATGTAGTACCAAAAGAGGTAAGATTTACCATAGATATAAGAGATATCGACCCAGAAAAAATAAAAGCAATAACTAACAAAGTAAAAGAAGAAATAAAATCTTTAGAAGAAGGTGACTTAGAAGTAGAAATAAGAACTGAAGCAGAAGAAGTGCCTGTAAAACTTGATAAAGAATTGGCGAATAGAAGTGAAGAAGCAGTAAAAAATCTAAAAATACCTTATATTAGAATGAACAGTGGAGCAGGTCATGATGCACAGATTTTTGCAGAGAAATTTCCATCAGGACTCTTATTTATACCTTGCAAAGATGGTAGAAGTCATACCCCGGAAGAATTTGCAACTGTAGAAGATATTGCTTTAGCAGTAGAAGCAGTAGTTGAGATAATAAAAAATGTGGCTTATTGATATATAAAATAACCCCGACATTTTAAAAATGTCGGGGTTAAAAAGCGTAAGTCAAAATTATATTATTTATTAAATTCTATCGAATTATTGTTTATATCAACCAAAAATCTTTCGCAGGTTCCGTTAAATCTATTTATAATTAAATCTTGAATATCATTCATTGCATTTTCAAGAGAAGGATCATCTCCAAAACCTACCAACTGAAAGAAGATATTACTGCTATTTAATGTTATCTTCCCTAATTCACTTTGCCTCCAAACCCATTTTCTAGTTTGAATTTTATCGCCGCTTGTAAAAACAAGTTCTCCTTCTTCTACCTCTTCAAACTGTCTCGAACCAAAGGGCAGAAACTTATCTCCTTCTTTACTGAATCTAACCTCCAGATTATCCTCTATGTCATCAAGGTCATGTCCTCCTAGGGATAAAATATTTTCTATAGATACTGAATTACATAAATCCACGAGAGAATTTATCAAAGGCAAGTCATTACCCTTTAAAACTCTTTTAAACATCGCTTCAATCGAAGCAGGATATTTATTTGGATTTATTCCCGCTTCCTTCATTACATCTCTGTAAAGAGATATATTCCTTAACTCTCTGATAGTATCTGGGT
>JBEPWV010000019.1:0-10053 GCA_041642175.1 Clostridia bacterium | reverse complement strand
ATAACCTAGACCATTTTTTCTTCTAACATTAAATACCTGTAGTAGATGAACCATAGCTAAGGTCATAAATCCTATCGTTCTAGCCACATCTATTTCAATCCCATTGTGTAGCGATAAGACATAAGATATTAAGGGACCTATTGCGATTATAAAGCCCTGAAAACCAATAAGAAATTTATATTTATTTGTAATAATTGGCGATTTGGGATTACGAGGATTTTTTTCCATAACCCCCTCTTCTGGTACTTCCCAAGCCATAGCTAATGCTGGAAATACTCCAGTTACAACATTGAGCCATAATATTTGGAGAGCTACAAGTGGCACAGGTACTCCAATAATAATCGATAAGAAAATAAATATTATTTCACTAAGATTACATGATAGTAAATAATGAATAAACTTCTGAATATTATCAAAAATCACTCGGCCTTGCTTAACAGCTTCTACAATTGTACTAAATCTATCATCTAATAAAATCATATCAGAAGCTTCCTTGGCCACACTCGTGCCCCTCATTCCCATAGAGACTCCTATATCTGCTTTTTTTAATGCTGGTGCATCATTAACACCATCTCCAGTCATTGCAACAATTTCATTTTTATTTTTTAATGCGCTTATGATATTTAATTTATCCTTTGGTGCTACTCGAGCATAAACGGAATTCTGTTCCAGATTTTCTTCTAAGGATTTCATTGATATATCTTTTATAGAGGTATCTTTTAGCATTGTTTCTTCGTTAAATTTAATCCCTATGCTTTTTGCAATTCCTATAGCAGTTTCTTTTTGATCTCCTGTCACCATAATAGTACGAATACCAGCTTTAGAAGCTAATTCAATAGACTCTTTAACATCTTCTCTTGGAGGATCTATCATTCCAACAAACCCAAGAAATATCATACCCTTCTTAACTTCATCTTCCAGGTTTGCATCACCTTTTAATTCTTCTTTATAAGCTAGCCCTAAAACTCGGAAACTCTCTTTTCCAAGTCTTTCATTTTCCTTTTGCAATTCTTCTTTCTTCTTATCATCAAGTTTTACCTTATTCTTATCTTCATATACACTGTCACACATTTCTAGTACTACTTCTGGTGCTCCCTTTAGAAATATTTTTTTATTGTCCTTCGGTTCCTCAGTTAAAACAGCCATAAATTTACGCTTGGAATCAAAGGGCATTTCATCAATTCGAGGATATTTTTCTTTTAAATCTTCTTTTTCAAAACCTGCTTTTTTAGCACCTACTATTAATGCTCCTTCTGTTGGATCTCCAACAATTTCCCATTCACCTGAATCTTTCTCATTAAGAACTGCATCCGAAGAAAGAACACCTGTTTTTAGAATCAATGATATTGCTTCATCTTGATTAGCATCTATTTTCTCTTTTTTTTCGCTAAAATCTCCTTCAGGGTTATATCCCGTGCCTGAAATATTAATTTCACGATTATCTACAACTATTTTCTGTAAAGTCATTTCATTTTCAGTTAATGTTCCGGTTTTATCTGTACATAATACCGTAGCAGATCCTAATGTTTCAACTGCAGGAAGGTTTCTCATTAATGCTTTTTTCTTTGCCATACGATTCATACCAATTGCTAAAGTAATAGTCGCTGCTGCTGGTAATCCTTCTGGAACTGCAGCGATTGCAAGAGCAACGGAAGTTTTTATCATTTCTTCTAGAGGTTTTCCTGAAATATAACCTATAATGGCGACTATTCCTGTTATAACTAATGTCAAAATTATTAAAGTTCCGCCAGTTTGTCCTAGTCTTTTTTCCAAAGGTGTTTCTTCATCTTCTGTCTCCTTCAACATTTTTGATATTTTACCAATTTCTGCATCATTTCCAGTAGCTGTAACAATGAACTTACCACTGCCTTTAAGAACTGCTGAACCCATAAAGACCATATTCTTACGATCAGCAATATCAATTTCCTCTTCACTCTCGAGAACTTCGGTATCTTTTTTTACAGAATCTGATTCGCCAGTAAGCATAGATTCATCAACTTCTAATTCATCAGCATCTACTAAACGACCATCTGCTGGGACCTTATCTCCCTCTTCTAATAATACAATATCTCCATAAACCAGCTTTTTTGTGGAAATGCTAAATATTTCTCCATCTCTAATTACATTAGCTTCTTCATGTACTGACTTCTTTAATGCCTCAATAGACTTTCCAGCTTTATATTCCATGATTAGACCAAGAATAGCAGTTATCAAAATCACAACCAATACTGCAATCCCTTCTACTATTTCTCCAATAAAAAAAGATGCAATAGACGCTGCCATTAATAAAAGCATTACTATACTTTTAAATTGACGAAGAAATATTTTCCAAATAGATATCTTGCTTTTTTCTTCCAATCGGTTTTCACCATATTTTTCCAACCGTTTTTTTGCTTTTTCAGAAGAGAGACCTTCATTTTTATCTGTAGAAGTCTTTTTTTCGATTTCTTCAATTGTTTTTAAGTAGATTGACATTTCATCATGCATTAAATTCTCCTCACTATAATAAACTTTTCATATAATAATATTATATTCTAAATCATATCACAATTCAAAAATTATAATAGCCAATAAAAATTCTTTACCTATATATAAAATAAAAAAGTGCCAAGAAACTACTTTGAAACTCATATAAGTAATTTTAGCACTTTAATATTAAATAATAATTAAATTCATATCTAATTGATTGCTGTTCTTATTATTTATCTTGCTCTAGCCATCATTCTTGTAATACTACCACCATTTTTTAGGTTAGTAAATCCATATTCTTTTAAAATATTTACTGCATAAGCGCTTCTAGCACCTGATGTACAGTAAAGTATTATCTCTCTATCCTTATCACCAAGTTCTTCTACTCTGTCTTCTATTTCGTCAAGAGGAATATTTACAGCATCAGGATATGCCCCGTATTTAAATTCTCCAGGAGTTCTTACATCTACATATAGTGGCTCTTTTGTATCTTTCTTTATTTCTATTTTTGAATCATTATTCTCTTCACTTTCTGTTTCTTCTCCAATTTTTTTAGGTTCTGGATTAGGTAGTTCTAATTGGAAGTTATCAGGATTTACTGCTCTTACATAACCAGCAAGGCTTAGAAATCCTCCACTTACATTTAGAACATCCTCAAATCCTGCTCCAACAAGGGTTCTTAGTGCTTGATGCCCTTTCTTTCCAGTTTGATCATACACTAATATCTGTTTATTTTTAGGAAGAGAATTTAATTTAGAATTTAGAATCTCTAATGGTATATTTACTGATCCTTCTACATGGGATTTCTTATATGAGAATACATCTCTTACGTCAATCCATATAGCTTCTTTATCCTCTAAGTGATTATCCATTTCAGAGACAGTCAATGAAGGAGAATATCCTGAAATTCTGTTTTCAGCTACATATGCTGCCATATTCATACCATCGTTAGCGTTACCCAGAGGTGGTGAATATGCAAAATCTATATCTGCAAGATCAGAAACTGTTAATTCTCCTGCAACTGCAGTTGCAATTACATCTAATCTTCTATCAGCTCCGTCATAACCTGCAGTTTGTCCTCCCAGTACTACTCCAGTATCTTTATTATAAACTAATAGTATAGAAACCATTTCTGCACCTGGATAGTAGGATGTGTGATTTTCTTTATGAACTACTATGGCATCTGCATTAAAACCTGCATCTCTTGCAGCTTTTAATGATAACCCTGTAGTACCAGCTACAGCTTCAAATACTCTAACTATCGAAGTACCTATTGAACCTTTATATTCATGTCTTTTTCCCATTGCATTTGATGCTGCTATACGTCCCTGTCTGTTTGCTGGTCCTGCAAGAGGAATACGAACTTTCTTTCCGTGTACTCTATGCTCTAACTCTACCATATCACCAGCAGCATAAATACTATCATCATTAGTTTTTAATGTTGAATCAACAAGTAATCCACCTGCTTCACCTATTTCCAAACCTGACTCCTGTGCTAGTTTAAGAGTTGGTCTTACACCAATAGAAAGCAAAGTCATGTCTGCATCTATTTTACTTCCATCTCTAAGAGTTACATTATTTCTGCCAATATCTGACACTGCTTTGTTAGTGAGTACATCAACACCATATGAAATCATTTCTTCTTGAATAAATCCAGCTATTTCAGATTCCATTATTGCCATTACATGAGGCATCATTTCAACTACTGATACTTTCATTCCTCTTTTAACAAGGGCTTCCGCCATTTCTAAACCAATGAACCCACCGCCAACAACTACTGCTGTTTTTGGTTCTTTATCTTCTATAAAGGAATTGATTTTATCCATATCTCCAAGAGTCCATAGTTGAAATACGTGATCTTGGTCTGCACCAGGTATAGGTGGAGCAATTGGCTTTCCACCTTGTGCTAAAATTAGTTTTGTATATTCATAACTACTCTTTCTACCTGTATTTGAATCAATAGCATGTACAATCTTATTCTTTCTATCAATTTCAGTCGCAGTAGTATTTATATGTACTGCTGTTTGATACTGTTCATTGAAACTTTCAGGACTTTGTAATATAAGTTTTGATCTGCTTTTTATATCTCCACCTATATAATAAGGTAGTCCACAATTGGCAAATGATATATCTGGTCCTGCTTCTAGTATTGTAATTTCAGCATCTGCTGAAAGTCTTCTTGCTTTTGCTGCTGCTGTAGCACCTGATGCTACACCACCGATTATAACGATTTTTTCCATATTTATTTCCTCCAAAAAGTATTTTGTTTTACTAATATATGTAATTAATTATATATTTTTAATGCTGAAGGATTTATAGTTAATACTATACCCCCCGGAGGTATATTATATAGAAACTTTTATATATTGTCAATATTTTAATATATTAACGCCTATTTATTATAGTTACATGAATATCTAATCTTTTTATCATCAATTTATCTATTTTTAATCGTTCTTTACAAAAGGAAGTTACTCCTTTTTTCCCTTGATACTCCTGCCAAAACCAACTGAAGCTTTCATTTATCTGACTGTTTTACAAACTATTACAGCATTTGTTATTGTATGCAAAACTGATTTTTATGATTGAAGAATTGCTCAAAAGATAATCTTTAGCAATAAATTAATTAACTAAATTTTCTTCCCTCAACTGATTACTGAAAATTTCTCGCATTCTTGTAAATTACATTAAAATGCTCTGATAAATCCTCATAGCCATGATATCTGACATAAATTACCTTATTACCTAAGAGGGCAAATAACATTTTATAACTTGATTTTTAAAATTTATTATCTCTTTTGTGCTAATTTTTTCTAACTGAACTCCGTCTGATGTTAATAAAGATTTATATTATAAAATATCTCCAAACCACCATTATGAAATATATTAATGGATAGTTTTTTAACTACTCAACTTGAGAAAAAATCTCATGAATATTTCCATCTGGATCTGAAAACATTGCAGTTCTTTGATTCCAAGGCATATCTTTTGGCTTATGTATCGGAGTTGCTCCCATGGTGATTAGCTTTTCATAAGTTTCGTCAACGTCTTTTGAATTTTCGCAGGGAAAAGCCAGTTCAAAAGACTGTCCTCTAGATTCTTTTGAAAATTCTTCACTATATCCTTTAACTACACTTCTTAAGCATATCGCAAATCTAACACCTTCATTTTCAAATTCAACGTATTCTCCTAAATCATTTTTTGTTTTAAATCCTAAGACTTCTATGTAGAAATCTTTCATCTTATCAATATCATCTGTCCAAATCGTAATTAGATCAATCTTTGCTTTCATTATTATCATCCCTTCCTTTACTAAATACTTTTTAAAAAATTATAATTTGGATTATTCTTTTAGAGCATATTCAATAGCTGCTTTTGAATGAATTTCAGTAGTATCAAACACTTCAACTGATACATCCTTATCTTTGATTAGAAGTGGAATTTCGGTGCATCCTAAAATAACACCTTCTACTCCCTTAGCTGTCATTTTTTCAATAATATTTATGTAAATCTGTTTGCTTTTTGGATTCATTATGCCTAAGATTAATTCATTGTATATAATGTCATGAATTATTTGTCGGTCAAGCTCATCAGGTATTAATACTTCAATTCCTTTATTTTCTAATCGCTCCTTATAAAAGGTTCCTTCCATAGTAAAATTGGTGCCTAATAATAAAACTTTTTTAGTATTTCTTTTAACAATTTCATCTCCTGTAGCATCTGCAATATGAATTACCTTAAGCCCTGTCTTTCTTTCAATATCTGGTGCCATTAAATGCATTGTGTTCGTACAAATCACTATAAATTCTGCACCAGCATTTTTCAAATTAATTGATTCATCAATCATTAATTTCGTTAGAGCTTTCCACTTTCCTTTATTTTGTAACACTTCTACTTCATGAAAATCAAAAGAATTCAATAAGCAATCTGCAGAATGGGATCCACCTAATTTTGATTTTACTAATTCATTCAAAATTTTATAATATTCAAGGGAAGATTCCCAACTCATTCCTCCTAACAAACCAATTTTTTTCATTTCATTACCTCTTTTCATTTTATTATTTCAATTATATAGTTAGTTATTCTACTTATTCTTATACTAGAAAAATTAAACAACTTTATAACTTTATTGTAATACAAATTGCTTCTCTTGACCATTAAAATTGTATTACTTATATTTTATTATCTTTCAATTTTAAAATAAAACCTCAAATATTTACTTGTTAGCATATAGTCATTCACAAATATATTTTTTATATATGAAACATATAAAACAAAAAGATACAATTTTTTCAAACTGTATCTTTTATAAATGTATTCTTATATTGATTAACCTGAATATTTGACCCAAAAACTTTTTGATATTTTAAACAGCGTAATTTTCAACCCAAACATTTATCTAAATATAAATGGATTGAAACTTTAACTCTATATGAGATTTTTTATTTACCGCCTGTTTTCGTACAAAAGTATCCTTTTTCTAACTGGTATTCTTCAAAAAGTTCACAAGTATCACAGATACATCCTTTTTCTTCATCAATACAGTTGCTTTTTTCATATGCACAAAACATAGCCTCAGCATGAATCTTATCTTCAGTACCTCCTACAATTAGAATCACATTGCTTGGCATTGATTTGACCTTACAGGCAAAATTGTAGCTTGGGCATTTCATACAAACACACTTCTTGAGGTTTTCTCTTGTTTTTCCAACTTTTGACATAATCAATCTCCTTTCTTTAATGAAAGTCTTGGTATTAAAAATAAATCAAATATTCAGAGGTTTTTTTATTAAAAGCAAATCATTTTCTATTCCTTAGTTAAATTTTCTAATTAATTTTAATTCTTCTTTTTCTGGCAAACTGGACAATAGTAACTGCTACGTCCTGATATTTTAATCTTTTTTATTTTCCCTTTGCATTTAGGGCACTCATTTCCCTCGCTTCTTTTTGGAATAAGCCAATCTTCAGGCAAATTATTATCTTTAGACTTTTTATAGATTGCCTCTTCAAGTATGCTTATCATTTTCTCGTATAGTTCTTCCACTTCACTTTCTTCTAGATTATCAGATTTAGTCTTTGGATGAATATTCATCTGGTAACATATTTCATCAGAATATATATTTCCAATACCACATATTTTGCTTTGATCCATTAAAATTGATTTTATATATGCTGGCCTTTGATTGAAAAGTTTTTTAAATTGGTCTTTTTCTATTTTTAAAGCATCCGGACCTAGCTCATGGCTCTTTATGTAATCTTTATAAGAATCAACCAAGTTTATCTTCCCTAACAGTCTTTGATTGCTAAAGGCCAAGTTGTAACCATTATTCATTTCAAGAATCATCCTTTCATGGGAAGGCTTGGAGTCTTTATTCTTAAAATATTTTAAATATCCAGTCATTCCAAAATGAATTAATAAAAATTCTCCATTATCTATTTGTACAAAAAGATATTTTCCATAGCGAATAGTTTCTATAAACTTAGAACCTTTCAATTTCTCTTTCAGATTTTCAACTTTAATATCTTCAAGGATTTTTGTATTTTCTATTTTTACCTTATCTATTTTTTTATGCAATGCAGTAGAATTCATATATTTTTTAAAAACTTCAACATCAGGCAGTTCAGGCATGATATCACCTTCCTTCTAATATAAATATTTTCTCATGATGTTATTTTTGATAGCTTCCAATTTGAATGTCTTTTATTAAACCAACTGTTAATTTTATTCTTTTAACCTTTATGATTTCTTGATAAATTATTGCAATAAACTTTTTGGTATTATTCTTTTGATTTAAACTCAACAGTAGGAATTTTTGTAACCTCAAAAGTTGCAGATGCAAACTCTACCTGATTAGAGCTATTTTCAACTCTCTCAAGAATTTTTGTAAAAAGTTGATCCTTTATCCCTACTCGCTCTTTATAATCTACTACATACCTGAGGGTAAATTCAACCCAGTTATCATTAGCAATAATATTTACCATGGGATGGGTTGAGGCGTTTTCAATGAGAAATTTTCGAACCATGATATCCCATTGTTGCTCTGCTTCCTTAGAATAATCCCCCACAACATCCTGAGCTACGTCATAAAGAATTTTTCTTGCTAATGTATAGTTGCTTCCGTATTGAATCGGAACCTTAATTTCATCCCAAAGAAATGGAAAATCAGCAGAATAATTATATACTGGTTCTTTAAAAACAAAACTATTGGCTATTCTTACAATTCTACCACTATATAAATCACCTTCTACCCATCCTTCTATTTCCATGATAGTGGTTCTTAAGACACCTACATCAATAACGTCTCCTTTTATTCCTCCTAATAATACTCGATCCCCAGATTTATATATATCAGTAAACAAAATTGCAATCCAACCGGCTATGCTGACAATTACCTCCTGTAAAGCAAAAGCAATTCCTGCTCCGGCAATTCCAAAAAAAACTGTTAAAGTTCCCAAGCTTTCTCGATAAATGATTGAAATCAAAAGAATAACAAGAAAATATCCAGCTACACTTACAGCTTTTTTACTTTTATAAGAATTATCATTATCTTTGATGTATCTACTAAGACGTGACCTAATGAGATTTTTTACCGTTAATATGACTATTATACCAATTACTGCAAGTATTGCTCTTACAATATAGGGATTTTGTATTATTAAATCCACATACTTATTCATATAATCCTCCTCTATTAAACTTGAAAATTTTTATTCTATATTCTAAAACGAAACACATAGATAGGGCAAAAAGTAATTAAGATTCTCTCGTTCTTTCTTTAAAAAGTCTGAAAAGTTGAATAAACATAGTAGGTAAGGCCGCACCTATAGATATTATAACCCATTTATAAAGATCTAATGGCACTGTATCCATTACTCTATTTAGAAATGGAAGATATACTGCTAATAATTGTAGAAATAAAGAAATCATTAATGCACCAATTAGATAAAGATTATTTAATACAGTTTTATCAATTCCAAACTTATTTTTTTTTCTTACGTTAAATATATGAAAAAGCTGTCCTATTGCCATTGTTGAAAAAGTCATAGTTCTAATAGTATCCTCAGAATAACCTATGTTTAAAGCGTATAAAAATACCAAAAATGAACCTAAGCCTATCAGTGTACCATTTCTAAGAACTTTAAATAAAAAATTTCTAGTTACAATTGATTTTTCAGGATTCCTTGGATTACGATTCATTACATTATCTTCAGCAGGTTCCCATGCTAATGACATCGCAGGAAGAACGTCTACTACAAGATTTAGCCAAAGAATATGGAGAGCTAAAATAGGCATTGGTAGTCCCAAAATGATAGTAATAAAAACAACTAAAATTTCAACAACATTGCATGAAAATAGAAAATAGACAAATTTTTCTATATTATCAAATATTGTCCTTCCTTCTTTTACAGCTTTTATAATAGTGGAAAATCGGTCGTCTGTAAGAATCATATCCGATGCATCTTTTGCAACCTCTGTGCCTCTAATTCCCATAGAAATACCAATATTGGATCCTTTTAAAGCTGGAGCATCGTTTACTCCATCACCTGTCATAGCAGATACTTCATTATTAATTTTCAAAGCTC
>JBEPWV010000018.1:0-10065 GCA_041642175.1 Clostridia bacterium | reverse complement strand
ATTTCTTAAAAGAATGGGCTGAAGAAAAAGGTTTTGAAGTTATACAAGATGAAGCATTAAACATCATAATTAAAAAGCCAGCAACAGATGAAAGTAAATCAAATTCAACATTGATACTTCAAGGGCATATGGATATGGTTTGCGAAAAAAATTCTGATAAAGAGCATGATTTCAGTAAGGATCCTATTGAATTAGTTATTAAAGATGATTATATATATGCTGATAATACTACTTTAGGAGCTGATAATGGAATTGCAGTTGCAATGTTTATGTCTATATTAGAATCAAAGGATATTAAGCATCCGAATTTGGAAGTGCTTATCACAACAGATGAAGAAAGTGGAATGACTGGCGTATTAAAATTAGACCCAAGTAATCTAAATGGAAAAACCTTAATAAACCTTGACAGTGAGGTAGAAGGTGAATTAACCGCAGGTTGTGCAGGAGGCGGGAGACTAAGCCTTAAAATTAGAAAAGATTTTAAAGAAAGTACTTTTAATAATACATGCAAGATATTTATTAGCGGTTTAAGTGGAGGACATTCAGGTTTAGATATAGATAAGGAAAAAGCAAATTCAAACAAAATATTAGGTAGATTGCTGTATGCTATAGAAAATCAAATAGATATTAAGAAGGTATACGGTGGTTCAAAAAGCAATGCTATTCCTAGAGAAGCTGCAGCTGAAGTAAAAACAGATAAATTAGAAGTTATTACTAATAAATTAAGTGAATTAATTAAAGAAATCAAAAATGAATATCAAATATCAGATCCTAATATAGATATAAAAATAGAGGAAGTTAGATCAGATGATAAAAAAGTTTTCTCAGATGAAACTAAGAAAAAGCTTATCAGAGGAATTAATCTAATTAAAAATGGACCTATGAAAAAAAGTACTGAGATAGAACTGATAATATTTTCTAACAACCTAGGGGTTATTGAAGAAGATAAAGAGTATATCGAATTAATATGTGCACCGAGAAGCTCAATAGAATCGGTTTTAAAGAACTTTAGATATGAAATGAAGCAACTTGCTCAGGTTTTAGACATAGAGTATGAAGAAGGAAATTTTTATCCAGGATGGGAATATGCAAAAGAATCATATATTAGAGATATAAGCAAAAAAACATATAAAGAAACTTTTAACAATGAAGCAGAAGTCGTAGCAATACATGCTGGATTAGAATGTGGTTTTCTATCTGAAAAAATAAACAATTTAGATGCAATATCTTTCGGTCCTAATATGTATGATGTACACACACCTAATGAGCATTTAAGTATAGAATCCACTCAAAGAACCTACAAGCTACTGTGCAATATTTTGGAGAATTGCAAAAAATAAAAATTATGGAATATAAATTAGTAGTATTAGATTTAGACGGAACCCTATTACAGGAAAATAAAGAAATAAGTAAAAGAACCATAGAATATTTAAGTGAGCTAAAGAAAAATGATATAGATGTTGTTATAGCAACAGGTAGATCCTATTATCATGGAAAAAAACTAATTGAACCTTTAAAAGAAGATATGATTATATTATCTAATAACGGTAGTATAGCAAGGCATACTTCAAATGATGAAGTTATCTTTGCTAGCTACCTAAGTGAAAAGAAATCAGAAAATATTATTAAAGAGTCTATTAGGCAAGGATTTAATCCCATACTACATGTAAATGAATTCAATACGGGATATGATTTAGTCATTGAAAAAGACCCTTATGACTCTAGTTATCATGGGTATATGACCAAAGATAATATTAGGTTTAAAAAAATTAAGCTTAGTGAACTTAAATATGATAAAATACTTTCGGTGTGTCTGACGGGAGAATTTAATGAGCTGGAGACTTTTAGAAAGAATGTAATAAATAAATATCCCAATACATATAATTCTTTTACCTCTAGGAATTTAAAAATAAGGGCTCTTTTAGAGTTTTTAGACCTAAGAGGATGTAAATGGGAAGGAATAAAAAGATATGCTAAATCAAAAAACATAAATAGAGAAGAGATTATATCCATAGGAGATGACAATAACGATATTGAATTAATAAAAAAATCGGGATTGGGAATAGCTATGAAAAATGGTACCACAGAAATTAAAAATATAGCTGATAAAATAACAAGATACGACAATAACTCTGATGGGGTGGTACAGGAACTTCAAAAATATTTTAACATAAGGACTGAAAAATAAATGACTGAGAGATTATATTATAAATATTCAGAATATTTAAAAAACAAATATAAAAATAAAGTTTATAAAATACCAGTGAATATAAATACAACCTGTCCGAATAGAGATGGTAACATCGGATTTGGAGGTTGTTTTTTTTGCGGTGAAGAAGGTGCAGGTTTTGAATTGTTGGATAAAGAGAATAGTATCAAAAATCAAATCAAGAAAAACAAAGAATTTATTATAAAAAAGTATAAGGCAGAAAAGTTTATCATTTACTTTCAAAACTATACCAATACATACTTGAAATCGGACATTTTTAAGAGGTATATATTAGATAGTATTGGTGATGATGTTGTAGAAATTTCTATTTCTACCAGACCAGACTGTATTACTAATGAGATTCTTTTGTTTTTAAAAGATATAAAAGATAAATATAGTATTAATATTAATTTTGAATTAGGTTTACAAACATGCAACTATAAAACACTAAAAAAATTAAATAGGGGTCATACTTTAGCTGAATACATACACGCTGTAAATAAATTAAAAAATTATGATTTTGAAGTTTGTACCCATGTAATATTAAATTTACCCTGGGACGATGAAGAAGATGTGGTAGAAAACGCAAAAATACTCTCAAGTTTGGAAATTGATACTGTAAAGATACATTCCTTATATATACTTAAAGATACTTTATTAGGAGATTTATATGAGAAAAATGAAATAAAAATTATTGAAAAAGATGAATATTTGAGAAGGATAATGATTTTTTTAGAATATTTAAATCCAAATATAGGTATTCAAAGACTATTTTCAAGAGCACCTAAGGAGAGAACTTTATTTTGCAACTGGGATACAAGTTGGTGGAAGCTTAAAGATCAATTAATAGAATTAATGAAAGAAAAAAGAGCCTATCAAGGTGAAAAATTCAACTATCTTGAACCTAAAATACCTAAAAATATTTGAGGGCTTTAATCTTATATATATGGAAAAGGTTTTCCATATATGGTATAATATAAAAAAAGTTTGGAGGAGATAAAAATGGTCAATTTAATATGCGGCAAGCAGGGAACAGGTAAAACACAAAAAATGATACAGTTTGGAAACGATGCAATTGATAAAATTAAAGGAAAAATAGTGTTTTTAGAAGCTAATAACAAGCATATGTATGATTTACACCATGATATCAGATACATAAACACTAAAGAACATGGAATGATGAATGCAGACCAATTCTTAGGGTTTGTAAGTGGATTATTAGCAGCAGATTACGATATAGAACACGTTTATATAGATGGACTTTACAAAATAGCTAAAATAGAAATGAAAGATTTAAAAAGAATTATCGAAAAATTAAATAATACTTCAATAGAATCCGAAGTAGATTTCTACATGAGTGTAAACTTTGATGAAGATGAGCTTGATAGTGATATTAAAAAGTATATAATGAATTAATCAAAAAAAGCTTTGATAATTTATCAAAGCTTTTTTTGCATTTAATCACTTTATTTGATAGAATCTTAGTTCAAAGTAAAATATTTTATCTTAGAAAGGTGTTTAATTTGAAACATTACAAAAAAGAAGTGAATATATTTGACGAATTTTTTGAGCATAGAGATGCTCTAATACTACAATATAAAAACGGTGATATAACAAAAAAAGAGTACATAGAAGAAAATCATAAGTATATTTTAAGTATGAAAATCAAGCCATTTAGAAGAATTGATAGTTATGAAAAAGGAATGTACAACTATCAGTATTACAATATGATGGCTAAGTATTACAATCTTTTAGCAAAAGAGGTAAAGAATAATTCAAAACATATTTCTTACTACAAAAAATATTTAGATGACTGTAATTATTTTTATAATGAAAAAGATAAGACAACTTTTAGACTTTTAAGATTATTGCAGTATGAAAATGTAACTGCATATTTCATCAAAGTTAAATCCAGACAATTAAAAAACGTACTTTATGAAATAGTACTTAAAGATTATGAATATGCTGTGTTACATTCCAAAAGCATATGGATTTTAAATGTTTTAAAAAAAGAGGGAGTATTTTTAGAGAAAGAAAGAAAATCAGTGATAGATTATTATGTTAATGAAGAATATTAAAAAAAAAACTATTTAAAAAGATAATACTTTTTAAATAGTTTTTGTGTTAATTTGATCTTGATATAATTCTTAAAATTTCTTCCATAGTAGCTGTATTTTCTATTAAGAAATCGCCAGATTTTAATTGAGTGTCTAAACCTAATTCTATAGCTTTTTGAATAAATTCATCTTCGCTATCAATTAAACCCCTTGATATTAAAATATCAGCTATACCTTGAGCACTTGTGCCTGATGGTATTTCAACTAATATTTGCTCTGGTTCTTCTTGGGCTGGTTCTTCAGGTTCTTCTTCAGGTTCTTCATCTTCTGGAGATTCTATGCCTGAACCGGTAGGATTTTCTTCCTCGCTAATAGGAGGGACATCTTCACCTTCCATTGGTTCTTTGTTAAGATCAATATCAAATAAAACGTTAAAACGCCATATAAGAATTAAACCTATGACTACAACTACAATAATAATAAGAGCATAATCGGTTATTTCATAAAAAAAATCTTTAATAAAATTTAGTATTTTCTTCAAAGGCATCACTCCAAGTATTTATATATTAAATATATCACATATAATAAAGCCATTCAATATAAACTACATAAAGAATAAATTAATTTAACCATTAAAGAGGGATAAAATGAGAAAAATAAAAATAGATGATAATGAAAAAGGTCAAAGATTTGATAGATTTGCATCAAAATATTTAAATAAAGCTGGAAATTCATTTATTCAAAAAATGATAAGAAAGAAAAACATTGAATTAAATGGAAAAAAAGCTAAACCGGACTCACTGCTAGAAAAAGATGATATTGTAGAATTTTATTTAGCGGAAGAAACCATAAATAAGTTTAGAGAAGAAAAAAATTATATTAAAACAGAAACAAATCTCGATGTAATTTTTGAAGATGAAAATATTTTAATAATGAATAAGCCTCTCGGGATTACCATGCAGCCTGATCATACTAATGAAATATCTCTTATGGATAGGATGCTATCATATTTAAAATATGATGAAAATTACAGCAGCAAAACCTTTAGACCTTCCTTTGTCAATCGATTAGATAAAAACACCAGTGGAATTGTAATAGGGGCAAAAAATTACAAGTCTTTAAAAGCTTTAAATAAAAACATGAGAAATAAAAAAATAAAAAAATTCTACAAGGGGTTAGTGGAAGGGTTTATAAATGAAAGTTTATATTTAGAAGATTATATGACTAGAGAGAATAAAAAATCAAAAATAAACAAAGAAAAGGGTAAAAAAATAATAACTAAAATTAATCCGCTGATAAGCAAAAAAGAATATACTTTAGTTGAGTTTGAATTAATAACAGGAAGAACTCATCAGATTAGAGTTCATATGGAAAGCATAGGTCATCCATTAATTGGTGATAGTAAATATCAAGGTAAACAAAGGGGAAAAAACCAATATTACTATCTCCATGCCTATAAGATTAAATTTGATGGATTCAATGGAGAATTAGAATATTTAGACAATAAAATATTTGAAGGTGATTTACCTGAAGATTTCAGCAAAAAAATTCAAATGATTTTTGGTGATTGAAAGTGGATAATATAATAGCACATATAGACATGGATGCTTTTTATGCATCTATAGAAATAAGAGACAATCCAAAATTAAAAGGTAAGCCTGTTTTAGTAGGTGGAAAATCCAAAAGAGGAGTAGTAGCTACCTGTTCATATGAAGCAAGAAAATATGGAATCAAATCAGCAATGCCGGTTTTCATAGCTGTAAAAAAATGTCCTAACTGTATTATAATAAAACCAAATCACAGTAAATATTCTGCAGTTTCAAAACAAATATTTAGCTTAATAAATAAATATGTAACAGATAAGATTGAAAAAATATCAATTGATGAGGGATATCTTGACTTGTCTGAATATAGTATAAATTATATGAATAGAATAAAATTCTTAAAAAAATTGATAAAAGAAGAAGTAGGCATTACATTTTCAATAGGAATATCATACAATAAATTTTTATCAAAAATAGCATCAGATTGGAATAAGCCTGACGGATTAAAAATAATAAAAAAAGAAGAAGTTCCGGATATATTAAAGCCATTAAATATAAGTAAAGTCCACGGAATAGGACAAAAATCAAAAGATAATTTAAATAATATAGGCATCTACACAATAGGGGATTTATTATTATTAAGTAAAGATTATATGGTGGAGATATTTGGTAAGCATGGGTTAGAAATATATGATAGAATAAGGGGTATAGATTTAAGGAAAGTAGAGTATAACAGTAAAACCAGTAAATCTATAGGGAAAGAAAGAACATTAAAAATCGATACAAGAGACAAAACTGAGTTAAAAAAACATTTGTCTTCTTTTTCGAAAGAAATCGTTAAAAGTTTAGATAAAAAAGAATTGTTTTTCAAGACTATAATACTCAAATATAAAACTAAAGAATTTGAAACTCATACAAAAAGTAGGACAATAAACGTATACAGTGACAGTAAAGAAACATTATACAGTGAAGCATGTAAAATACTAGATGAAATTGAAATAGAGACTGAACTAAGATTGATAGGTCTTTCCGTTTCTAATTTCGTTACTTTTAGCAAAAAACAACTAAGTTTTTTTGAGTGAAAGAGGACTGGGCCCGAAGTCCTCAACAGGGATAAAAATAGAGGAACGCCTCTATTTATTTAAACGAAAATAATCAAATTAAGTTCCAAACAAGGAGGAATATATGAATAATTACGGTCAAGACACTTGGAATCAAGTAAGAAAATATGAAAATACTCTAGGCATAATTTTTACCTTAGCAGTGAAAAAAGTTTTAGGTAAAAGTAAAAAAGTATTTATAGAGCATTCAATTAATAAGGGACTATATGTTGAATTAAATGTTGGTTTATTAGAAATTGAAAACAATATCGAAAAAATAAAAGAAGAAATGAAAAAAATATCCGAAAATAAACTAAAAATTAAAAAAGAAATTGTATCCAAAAAAGATACTATTGATATATTCAAATCTCAAGGCATGATGGATAAAGTTGAGTTATTTGAAACCATTGACAAAGAAAATTTTGAACTTTATAAAATCAACGGATATTACTTTAATATAAATGGGCCTATCTTTGATACAACTGATGAAATCAATAAATTTGACATTAAAATTGAAGGAAGAGGTTTAGTGTTAACTTATCCTAGAAAAGATACAATGGATAAAATACCTGAGTATATTAAGCAAATAAAATTATTAAAGATTTTTAGAGAGTCAGAAAACTGGGCACAGTTAATCGGTATAAAAAATATTGGAGAATTAAATAAATATACCCTCAATGATGATTTAGATGATATAGTGAGAGTAAGCGAAGCTTTACATGAGAAAAAAATATCGAAAATTGCAGATGAAATATGTCAAAGTGAAAGTAAGATAATTTTAATTGCAGGACCTTCTTCTTCTGGAAAAACAACTTTTTCTCATAGGTTAGGAGTACAACTGAGAGTAAATGGTAAGAAGTTTCATACTGTAGGATTAGATAATTATTTTGTAGAAAGACATTTAACTCCAAAGGATGAAGAGGGAAACTATGATTTTGATACTATTGAAGCCCTAGATCTAGAACTATTTAATCAGCATCTTAAAAAATTATTAAAAGGTGAAGAAGTAGTGATACCTTCTTTTAATTTTAAAACTGGAAAGAGATCTTTTGAAAAGAAATCTATTAAAATAAGCAGCAACGAGTACCTAATAATTGAGGGAATACATGGATTAAATGAAAAATTAACAAGAGATATTGATAAAAAAGATAAATTTAGAATCTATATTAGCGCCCTTACTCAATTAAATGTTGACAATCATAATCGGATATCAACAACTGATTTAAGATTACTTAGGAGAATGGTTAGAGATAGTAAATACAGAGGATATGATGCTGCAACTACTTTAGATTTGTGGAACAATGTAAGAAAAGGAGAAGAAAAATACATATTTCCTTTTCAAGAAAATGCAGATGTAATGTTTAATTCATCTTTGATTTATGAACTAGCAGTATTAAAAAAACATGCATTAAATGTATTATCTGAGTTAAAAGATGATGGGAAATATGCATCAGAGAAAAAGAGGTTAATTCAATTTCTTGATTTTATAGTTGGATTTGAAGATGATTTTATAATTCCAAATACTTCTATTATCAAAGAATTCATCGGAGGAAGCTGCTTTAGAGAAAGGACTCATTAAGAGTCCTTTTTAAAATTCTAAACCTTCTTTTTTTAATCCTACATTCAACGATAATCCAATACATATCATATTAACCAACATAAAGGTTCCACCATAACTTATAAAAGGTAGGGGTATTCCAGTTACTGGAGTTAGACCAATTGTCATGCCGATATTTTCAAAGATGTGAAATAACATCATTCCGCTAAAGCCGATTACCATTAAAGAGCCAAAAGTATCCAGTGCATTTTTAGATATTTTTATCAATCTAAACATAAGTATTATGTATAGAAAAATTAATATACCTCCCCCAATCAAGCCCAATTCTTCACCTATTACAGCAAAAATAAAATCAGTTTCTTTAGCCGGCAAAAAACCGTATTGATTCTGTACACCTTGATACAAACCTCTACCAAAAAGTTTACCTGAACCTATAGCAATTTTTGACTGTAAAACTTGATATCCTGCTCCTTGAGGATCTAGTAAGGGGTTGAAGAAAACTCTAATTCTATTAAGCTGAAACTCCTTTAAATTCATATAAACCAAAGGTAAAGCTGCAAGTCCCAAAACTACTGCGGATACAATATATCTGTAGTCTATTCCGCTTATAAATAGCATAATAGCTATAAAAAACAACATAACCATAGCAGTACCAAAATCCGGCTGCATTAGAATTAGAACTATCGGAAAACCTGCAAAAGCTAATATTTTCAGTAAAGTTAAAGGATTATTTAAAGTACTTTCGTTTTTCTCTATAAATTTAGATAAAGATATTATTATACCTATTTTAGCTATCTCTGATGGTTGAAAAGTAATAGGACCAATAGACAACCAGCTCCTAGCTCCCCATTGGTCTTCACCAAATCCAAAAAGTAAAACTGCCAAAAGAAGTAAATTTGAAATACCATATATTATTAAATATAAATTACCGTAAATTTCATAGTCTATAAATATAAGTATAGCTACGGCTGCTAAACCTAAAAGAAAAGCTATCAATTGAGTTTTAACATATGGATTAGAAAATAAACTACCTCCAGATGTTGCACTATTAATCATTATTAATCCGTAAATAGATAAGATTATTACATCAATTATTAATATAAAATCAAATCTTTTTAGTGTTTTTTTATTTAAATTCAAATTTTTAACCGTCCTTAATAATTAAAATCCAAGTTCTTCTCCTACTATAATAACATTGATTCTATCCTTATTTCTATTAAATCGTGTAACCAATATTTGACCGCATATACAATCATCAGTATAACAGTCCATACAATAGCCAGTTTTACTGCATGAGGTATTTAAGTTTAGTCTTTTTACGTTAGGAGGAGCTGACTGATTTTGTACTCTCTTAACGGCACAGTCCAAATCTCTAACTACTTTGTTCATACCTACTATAATTATAACCTGTTTAGGTCCAAAAGAAATAGCGGCTACTCTGTTACCATTTCCGTCTATGTTTACCAGTTCCCCATCCATTGTTAAAGCATTAGTACTGGTAATATAACTATCAGCAAAGAAAGATTTCTGCATAAGTTCCCATCTTTCTTCAGCATTGTTGGCAGTATCTCTATCAATTACTTTATAATCTCCATTT
>JBEPWV010000017.1:0-10213 GCA_041642175.1 Clostridia bacterium | reverse complement strand
GTTAGTGTTGTCTTTCCGTGATCTACATGTCCTATTGTTCCTATGTTTACATGTGGCTTGTTTCTTTCAAATTTTTGCTTTGCCATCTCTTATATTCCTCCTTAGGTTTTTAATTATTTATAAATTCTTCTTTTATAGATTCAGGTACTCTTTCGTAATGATCAAACTGCATTGAGTAGTTAGCTCTTCCTTGTGTGTTGGATCTTAGGTCTGTTGCGTATCCAAACATTTCACCTAATGGTACATATGCATCTACTACCTTAATACCGTTTTTATCTTCGAATCCTTCAATTCTTCCTCTTCTAGAGTTTATATCTCCCATTACGTCTCCAAGATATTCATCCGGAGTTAATACCTCAACCTTCATATAAGGTTCCAATATAGCTGGTTTAGCTTTTAGCGATGCTTCTTTATATGCCATTGCTCCAGCTATTTTAAATGCCATTTCACTTGAGTCTACTTCGTGATATGAACCATCATATAGAGTCACTTTGAAGTCTATACATGGATATCCCGCAAGTACTCCGTTGTCTGCTGCTTCTTTGATTCCTTCTTCTACCTTTGGTATATATTCTCTTGGAATCGATCCACCTGTAACTTTGTTTTCAAATACAAATCCATCACCAGGTTCAAGAGGTTCCATGATAATTTTAACGTGTCCGTATTGTCCTCTACCACCAGATTGTTTAGCATATTTAACGTCTACATCCGCTGTTGAAGTTATAGTTTCCTTATATGAAACCTGAGGTCTTCCTACATTTGCTTCAACTTTGAATTCTCTAAGTAGTCTATCAACTATAATCTCAAGGTGAAGCTCACCCATTCCCGCTATTATAGTTTGACCTGTTTCTTCATTTGTATAGGTTCTAAATGTAGGGTCTTCTTCAGCTAATTTTTGAAGTCCTACTATCATTTTTTCCTGTCCTGCCTTAGTTTTTGGCTCTATAGCTACTTCTATAACAGGTTCAGGAAACTCCATTGCTTCTAATATTATAGGATTATCCGGATCACATATAGTATCACCAGTTGTAGTTTGCTTAAAACCAACTACTGCTGCTATATCTCCCGCATATACTTCATCTCTATCTTCTCTTGAATTTGCATGCATCTGAAGTATACGTCCAACTCTTTCTTTTTTGTTCTTAGTAGAATTTAATACATAACTTCCAGCTTTTATAACTCCTGAATAAACTCTAAAGAATGTCAACTTACCTACATAAGGATCAGACATTACTTTAAAAGCTAATGCAGAAAAAGGCTCTTCGTCTGAAGATTTTCTAAGCATTTCTTCTTCTCCATCCATTGATATACCTTTTATAGCAGGTACATCACTAGGTGAAGGCATATAATCAACTATAGCATCTAATAAAAGCTGAACTCCTTTATTTTTGTATGCCGATCCACATAGCACCGGTATTATATCTACTGATAAAGTCGCTTTTCTTATAGCTTTTTTTAACTCTTCTGATTCTATTGTTTCTCCTTCTAGAAATTTTTCTAGTAACTTATCATTATGATCAGCTACTGATTCTAAAAGTTTCTCTCTGTATTCTTCTGCTTTTTCTTTATATTCATCAGGTATGTCTATTATATCGATGTCCTGTCCTAATTCATCTTTATATATTCTGGCGTTCATTTCTACTAAATCTATGATTCCAGTAAATTCGTCGCCTGCCCCAATTGGTATCTGGATAGGTACTACATTCGCCTTCAACCTTTCAACCATTGTATTAATTGAGTAATAAAAATTAGCTCCAGTCTTGTCCATTTTATTGACAAAACATATTCTCGGTACATTGTATTTATCTGCCTGTCTCCATACTGTCTCTGATTGAGGTTCAACTCCATTTTTTGCATCAAATATAGCTACCGAACCATCTAATACTCTTAGAGATCTTTCTACTTCAACTGTGAAATCAACGTGTCCTGGTGTATCTATTATATTTATTCTATTACTTTTCCAATAACAAGTGGTTGCAGCGGAAGTTATTGTTATTCCTCTTTCCTGCTCTTGTTCCATCCAGTCCATTTGCGATGCGCCTTCATGTGTTTCACCTACTTTATGAATTCTTCCTGTATAGTAAAGAATTCTTTCAGTACATGTAGTTTTTCCTGCATCGATATGGGCCATTATTCCAATATTCCTTGATTTTTCTAAAGGATATTCTCTCACAATTTTCCTCCTATCTGCTTTCGTTATTTATTACCACCTGAAAGTAGCAAAGGCTTTATTCGCTTCTGCCATTTTGTGAGTATCTTCTTTTTTCTTAACACTTGCTCCTGCATTGTTAGATGCATCTAAAATTTCTTTTGATAGTCTTTCACTCATTCTATTTTCGCCTCTAGCTCTCGAGTATTTAACTAACCATCTTAGTCCAAGTGTTTGTCTTCTTTCAGGTCTTACTTCTATAGGTACTTGATAAGTTGCTCCACCAACTCTTCTTGCTTTTACTTCCAATACTGGCATTATATTGTTTAATGCTTTGATGAATACTTCTTTCGGATCATCTCCGGTTTTTTCTTCTATCATATCAAAAGCTTTATAAACAATTTTTTGAGAAACACCTCTTTTTCCATCAAGCATTACCATGTTTATCAATTTAGTTACTACTTTATCCTTATAAATAGGATCTTCCATTACTTCTCTTTTAGGTACTTGTCCTTTTCTAGGCACTACGCTTCCCTCCTTAACAATTAAATTTAGATCACTGGTACTCGACAAATCTTGTGATTGCCGCTGTGCACATAATGCATATATATTTATGAAGGCTTCCATACAGCTTCCATAACCTGCATAGTGTGCCGATTATTTTCTCGATTATTTTGGTCTTTTAGCTCCATATTTGGATCTTGATTGCTTTCTGTCTTCGACTCCTGCTGTGTCAAGTGTACCTCTTACAATATGGTATCTTACTCCTGGTAAGTCTTTAACTCTACCACCTCTTATTAGAACAACACTATGTTCCTGTAAGTTGTGTCCAATTCCCGGTATATATGCTGTCACTTCAGTTTGATTTGTTAATCTAACTCTTGCTATTTTTCTAAGAGCTGAGTTAGGCTTCTTTGGTGTTACTGTCTTAACTGCTGTACATACTCCTCTTTTCTGCGGGGAATTTGTAGTAGTTCTTTTTTTCTTAAGATTATTGAATCCATAGTTAAGAGCAGGAGAATCTGATTTCTTAGTTGACTTCTTTCTACCGTTTTTTACTAATTGGTTGATTGTTGGCATTATTTCACCTCCTTGTAATCTTGAATTTATTTCAGCGTTGCAGCTACTGCTGCTTTAACGTCAATTCCAAACATTTTTCCTAAATTTTCCATTGTATCTACATATACAACTTCAATCTTTTTTTCTTTGCTTATTTTTATTATATCATTTACTACCTTTTTGTCAGCATCTTCGGCCACATAAATTGATGTAGCTTCATCTTTTGCTAATGCTCTTTGTGTTTGTTTTTTGCCTATTACGTTTTTGTTTTTATTGACTTTCACTTCTTCTCCTCTTAAACATCACAAAGATTATATGCTTTAGGCAAGCATATAATCTTATGTATTGTTCAATGATTTAGACACTCGATTATTTTACCACTAACATGTTCCTGTGTCAACAGTTAATTAATTTTCTTCTTCTTTGAATTTGTCCTTAAGTTTTTCAAGTTCCTCTTCCGGTATCTCTTTTCTTATCATTACTTTTTCATATTTTTTAAGTCCTGTTCCTGCAGGTATCAGTTTACCAATTATTACATTTTCTTTAAGTCCCTGTAAATAGTCGGTTTTTCCTTTAATTGCTGCATCCGTAAGAACTCTGGTTGTTTCTTGAAATGACGCCGATGATAAGAAAGAGTCCGTTGCAAGAGACGCCTTTGTAATTCCCAGTAGAACTCTGTCTCCTTTAGAAGGCTCTGTACCTTCTTTTTCAGCTTTTTCATTTACTTTCTTAAATTCGTCAAAAGATACTAATGTTCCCGGCAGTAAATCCGTGTCACCAGGATTTTTAACCTTTACTTTACTTAACATTTGTCGTATTACTACTGCTATATGCTTATCATTTATATCAACACCTTGCATTTTATAAACTTTTTGTACTTCTTGTAATATATAAAGCTGCAAAGCTTGAATTCCTTTGATTTTGTATATGTCATGCGGGTTAACTGATCCTGTTGTTATTCTATCACCTTTTTCGATTATTTGTCCATCTTCAGGCATAATAACTGCTCCATAAGGGATAGTGTATGTTTTACTTTTCTTGTCTTCTTCATCAGTAACCGTAACTTCTCTTTTCTTTGCTGTTTCTTTAATTTTAATTTTTCCTGCTATTTCTGAAATTATTGCCTGTCCTTTTGGTTTTCTAGCTTCAAATAATTCTTCAACCCTTGGTAGACCTTGTGTAATATCAACTGCCGCTGCTATACCACCAGTGTGGAATGTTCTCATCGTCAGCTGTGTTCCTGGCTCTCCAATTGATTGTGCAGCAATAAAACCTATTGCTTCTCCTACATTTACCAGTTTACCTGTAGCCAGGTTCCTGCCGTAGCACTTAGTGCATACGCCATTTACTGTGTCACAGGTCAATACAGATCTTATCTTCACCTTTTGGATGTCTGCTTTAATAATTTTATCAGCATCATCTTCTAAGATCATTTCGTCTTTTTTTACAATTACTTCTTCAGTTTCAGGATGGATTATATTTTCAAAAGCATGTCTTCCAACGATTCTATCGTAAAGATTTTCGATTTCTTCTTTTCCGTTTTCAATAAAAGCTTCTACTTTTAATCCTTCTTTTGCTCCGCAATCTTCTTCTTTTACGATTACATCCTGACTTACGTCAGCAAGTCTTCTAGTTAAATATCCTGAGTCTGCAGTTCTTAAAGCAGTATCAGCTAATCCTTTTCTTGCTCCTGTTGAAGAAATAAAGAATTCAAGTACACTTAGTCCTTCTCTAAAGTTAGACTTTACAGGGATTTCTACGGTATGACCAACAGCATTAGCCATAAGCCCCCTCATTCCTGCAAGCTGTTTAATCTGGTTACGGCTACCTCTAGCTCCAGATTTCGACATAATATACAGGTTATTTAATTCATCAAGGTTATTCATTAATTCTTCTGTTAAGTTTTCAGTTGTTTTGTGCCATATCTTTATTACGTTTTCATATCTTTCTTCGTCTGTCAAGATTCCTCTTCTATACTTTCTCTCGTATTCAAGGACCTTTTGTTCAGCATCTTTTATCATCTCAGCTTTTACTTCAGGTACATTTATATCTGATACACTTATAGTTATAGCTCCAATTGTAGAATAATGGAAACCCATTTCTTTAATCTTATCTAAAACTTGTGCAGTTATTGTGTTTCCGTGTTTCCTGAATACTTTATCAACAATATCGCTAAGATCTTTCTTTGCTACTAATTTATCTATTTCTAATGAATACTGATCCTTAGTTCTATCAACATATCCTAAGTCTTGAGGTATATCTTCATTGAATATAAATCTACCAACAGTACTTTCAACTAACTTCCCTCTATCAGTCTTATCTTTTTTCATCATAACTTTGACTCTTGCATGTAAGTCAACCTGTTTATCTGCATAAGCCATTATAAGTTCATCATAACTAGAGAAAGTTCTGCCTTCTCCTTTTGAACCTTCTATTTCTAAGGTCAGATAGTAGCTACCTAAAACCATATCTTGAGTAGGTGTAGTTATAGGTTTTCCGTCCTTAGGTGCAAGTATGTTGTTTATTGATAGTATTAAGAATCTTGATTCTGCCTGTGCTTCTTCCGATAAAGGAAGGTGAACAGCCATCTGGTCCCCATCAAAGTCTGCATTGTAAGCAGTACATACTAGTGGATGAAGTTTTATTGCTTTACCTTCAACTAATACAGGTTCAAATGATTGAATTCCAAGTCTATGAAGAGTAGGAGCTCTGTTTAACATAACAGTATGGCCCTTTATTACTTCATCTAAAACATCCCAAACTTCAGAATCTATTCTTTCTACTTTTTTCTTAGCACTTTTTATGTTATGAGCTAAATCATCTTGTACTAGCTTCTTCATTACAAAAGGCTTAAACAGTTCTAATGCCATTTTCTTAGGCAGTCCACATTGATAAAACTTAAGTTCAGGTCCAACAACAATTACAGAACGACCTGAGTAATCAACCCTTTTACCAAGCAGGTTTTGTCTAAATCTTCCCTGCTTACCTTTAAGCATATCTGACAATGATTTTAAAGGTCTATTACCAGGACCGGTAACCGGTCTTCCTCTTCTTCCGTTATCTATCAACGCATCAACTGATTCCTGAAGCATTCTTTTTTCGTTTCTTATTATTATGTCCGGAGCTCCAAGTTCAAGTAGTCTGTTAAGTCTATTATTTCTATTTATTACTCTTCGATATAAGTCATTTAAATCGGAAGTTGCAAATCTTCCTCCATCAAGTTGAACCATAGGTCTTAATTCTGGAGGAATAACTGGAACTTGATCAAGAATCATCCACTCCGGTTTATTTCCAGATTTTTTGAAAGCTTCTAATACTTCAAGCCTTCTTGTAATTCTTATTTTCTTTTGACCACTACTGTTTTTAAGATCAGTTCTTAGTTCTTTAATCTCTTTGTCTAATTCTATCTTGCTTAATACTTTCTTTATTGCTTCAGCACCCATCCCAGCCTGGAATGAATCACCGTACACATCCTTGTACTCCCTGTATTCAAGCTCCGTAAGTATCTGCTTATCTGAAAGAGGTGTATCTCCACTTTCTGTAACGATAAACTGAGCAAAATACAGTACCTTTTCTAAAGATCTTGGAGACATATCAAGAATCAATCCCATTCTTGATGGTATTCCTTTAAAATACCAAATATGAGATACAGGTGCTGCAAGGTCTATATGTCCCATTCTCTCTCTTCTTACGGAAGCTTTTGTTACCTCAACACCGCATCTATCACATACTACGCCTTTATATCTTATTCTTTTATATTTACCACAATGACATTCCCAGTCCTTAGTAGGACCGAAAATTCTTTCACAGAACAAACCATCTTTTTCAGGTTTTAACGTTCTGTAGTTTATAGTTTCAGGCTTCTTTACTTCCCCATAAGACCAGCTCAAAACACTTTCTGGTGACGCTAGACTTATTCTTATTGCTTCAAAATTGTTAAATTCCATAAAGGGGCCAACTCCCTTCCCAAATTAATTTTTATCTAAATCTTCTATTTCCATTCCACTTGTTTCTTCTTCAATGAATCTTTCTTCTCCGATTACTTCTTTTATGTCTTCTATATCTTCTATTTCTTCATTCTCCTCTTTTTCTTCAGGAGAAATTATAGTAATATCTAAAGCTAAACTTTGTAATTCTTTTATTAATACTTTAAAGGATTCTGGTATTCCTGGCTGTGGTATATTCTCACCCTTGACGATTGCTTCATAAGTTTTAACCCTTCCTGTTACATCATCTGATTTAACAGTAAGCATTTCCTGTAGTGTGTGTGCAGCTCCATATGCTTCTAGAGCCCAAACTTCCATTTCTCCAAATCTCTGTCCACCGAATTGTGCTTTACCTCCTAGAGGCTGTTGTGTAACAAGAGAATAAGGTCCAGTTGATCTAGCGTGAATTTTATCGTCAACTAGATGATGTAGTTTTAGTATATACATATATCCTACTGTAATTGGTCCATCAAAGGATTCACCTGTTCTACCATCTCTTAAATCTATCTTACCAGTAGATGGGTATCCTGCCATTTCAAGAGCTTCAAAGACTTCATTTTCTGTAGCTCCATCAAATACAGGAGTTGCTACATGCCATCCTAGCTTCTTAGCTGCAAGTCCCAAGTGAACTTCAAGTACCTGTCCAATATTCATACGTGAAGGTACACCTAGTGGATTTAATACTATTTCTAGAGGTGTTCCATCCGGTAAGAAAGGCATATCTTCTTCCGGTAGTACTCTTGAAATAACACCTTTATTTCCGTGACGTCCACAAAGTTTATCTCCTACGCTTATTTTTCTTTTTGTAGCTATATAAACTCTAACTAGTTTATTAACTCCCGGATTTAAATCGTCTCCATTTTCTCTTGTAAATACTTTAACATCAACGATTATTCCCGTTTGTCCGTGTGGAACCTTAAGAGATGTATCTCTTACTTCTCTAGCCTTTTCACCGAAAATAGCTCTAAGCAATCTTTCTTCGGCAGTAAGTTCAGTTTCTCCTTTTGGAGTTACTTTTCCTACCAATATATCTCCCGGCTCGACCTCTGCTCCAATTCTTATTATTCCTCTTTCATCTAGGTCCTTAAGGGAATCTTCCCCTACGTTTGGTATATCTCTTGTGATTTCTTCCGGACCAAGTTTTGTGTCTCTCGCTTCCGATTCATACTCTTCAATATGAAGAGATGTTAAACTATCATCTTTTACAAGATTTTCATTTATTAGTATAGCATCCTCGAAATTGTACCCTTCCCAAGTCATAAATCCAACTAAAAGATTTTTACCTAAGGCAATCTCTCCTTGAGAAGTTGATGCGCCATCAGCTATAATCTCTCCTTTTTTAACTTGGTCACCTTTTTTAACTAAAGGTTTTTGATTTAAACAGGTTCCCTGATTAGATCTTTTAAATTTAATTAAGGAGTATCTATCTAAAGTTCCATTGTCATCTCTTTTTACTGTTATATTAGATGACTGTACTGATACTACTTTCCCATCGTGTTTATTTACTATTACTACTCCTGAGTCCTTAGCAGCTTTATGCTCCATACCAGTCCCTATAATTGGTGCATCTGTAATCATCAAAGGAACTGCCTGTCTCTGCATGTTAGCACCCATAAGAGCTCTATTTGCATCGTCGTTTTCCAAAAATGGTATCATTGATGTGCCTACTGATATAAGCTGTTTTGGAGAAACATCCATATAGTCAACATCATCTCTGCTTACTATCTCTGGTGCTCCTTTAGCTCCCCTAACAACAACTCTTTTGTTTTTAAATCTACCATCTTCGCCAATAGGTTCATTTGCCTGTGCAATAATGTGCTCATCTTCTATATCAGCTGTAACATAATCTATATTTTCAGTAACTTCTCCCGTTTCTTTATCTACCCTTCTGTATGGAGATTCTAAAAATCCATATTCATTAATCCTTGCAAAGGAAGCTAAAGAAGTTATCAATCCTATATTAGGACCTTCTGGGGTTTCTATTGGACACATTCTTCCATAATGAGTCTGATGAACGTCTCTTACTTCAAATCCAGCTCTATCTCTGCTCAAACCTCCTGGGCCTAATGCAGACATTCTTCTTTTGTGAGTTAATTCTGCTAGTGGATTTGTTTGATCCATAAATTGTGAAAGCTGACTGCTTCCAAAAAACTCTTTAATAGCTGCAGCAACAGGTCTTATATTCATCAGAACCTGAGGTGTTACAACTTCTACGTCTTGGATAGTCATTCTTTCTCTTATGACTCTTTCCATTCTGGAAAGTCCTACTCTTACTTGGTTTTGAAGCAATTCCCCTACGGCTCTAATTCTTCTATTACCCAGGTGATCAATATCGTCAACATCACCAATGTTTTTAAATAAGCAAAATTCGTAACTAATAGATGCTAATATGTCATCTGCTATTATGTGTTTTGGTGTAAGTCTTCTGATATTTTTTTCTATTTCATCTTCTAATTTTTCCTTATTAACTTCAAAAGTTTCTTCGTCTGTTGCTATTTCCAGTACTTCTTTTAATACTGGATAATAAACTTTTTCTTTTAATCCAAGTTTTTCATAGTCAATTCCTCTATACACTAATTCCGGATATACGAATTTATTGCTGTATACTTTAACAATTTCTTTTTCTTTATTATATACTTCAATATGAAAAACTCCCGCAGCTTCAATTTGAAAAGCCTTTTCTCTTGTTATTACTTCGCCTTCAGATACTATAAGTTCTCCAGTATTCTTATTTACGATAGTATTAACAGATTCTTTTCCTATAGCTCGGTTTTCAATACTAAGTTTTTTGTTGAATTTATATCTTCCTACTCTTGCTAGATCGTATCTTTTATGATCAAAGAAAAGGTTATTGATAAGCGATGTTGCGCTATCTAAGGTAGGTGGTTCTCCTGGTCTTAATTTTTTATAGATTTCTATTAAAGCCTCGTCTTTATTTTTAGTTCCATCTTTTTCAAGAGTCTTTAATAGCTGTTCTGATTCTCCAAGTAATTCTATGATTTCTGCATCTGTTTCACAA
>JBEPWV010000016.1:0-10463 GCA_041642175.1 Clostridia bacterium | reverse complement strand
TAAAATAGGGCATATTTCCATAAACTTCACCCATTAGTATTACCTGACTTCCTTTTTCTCCCGTTGGCTTCAATAGTATAGGATTCATTCTAACGTCAGGGGAGATTCCTGCGGCTTCTGCCTGCACAACTTGTGCCCTACCCATCTCAAGGCCTTGAGATGTTATATATGAGTTTAAAGCCATATTTTGGGATTTGAAGGGTGCTACTTTGTATCCATCCTGCTTAAATATTCTGCATAAAGCAGCTGTTACTAAACTTTTTCCTGCATTTGAATTTGTACCTTGAACCATTATTATTTTTGCCATAATTACTCCTTATGTAAATAAATTGTTTTTATCTATGTATTTCTTGTTTGTTATTACATCTACATAACCTTTTTCATGTTTACCAGTTATACTACTTGTTTGATGATCTGATAAAATAACTATTTTATCATTACAGTTTAAATT
This sequence comes from Clostridia bacterium, assembly GCA_041642175.1. GTDB lineage: Bacteria > Bacillota > Clostridia > Tissierellales > Dethiosulfatibacteraceae > UBA8670. The sequence continues at coordinate 10,012 of JBEPWV010000016.1, read as the reverse complement.
GTTGTAAATTGGTTTTATAAAATCTCTATCTATTTTTTTAATGAAACTAATTTTTTCTTCTAAGTTTTTTCTGTGGGACACCTCATCCGTTCCGTTTATATGGGCTACAATTACTTCCTTGTTTTCTTTATTATTAAGAACAGATTCCAATTTTTCTCTCAAATCCGTATCTATATCCCCAGTAGATTTTTTTAAAACAGCTGTTTCTATATTCATAGCTTTAGAGATACCTTGTACAATTTTAGCATTGGATACTGAAAAACATGTTTTATTATGAAGACTTTCAAATGATGGTAATTCTATATTTAAAGAAGGGCCCCAGGGAAGGTACAAATATTTTCTCTCTTTAAAATCAAAAGAATTTGAATCAATAAAAGTTTTTAATAAAGGTATTTTTGAAATTTCCTCCATATATTCTTTTAAGCTATCACCTATTCTTTCATGAGGTATAAAATCTTTTAGTTTAAAATTTTCTTCAGGAAATTGCATTACAAGTAGATTTTTATAATTTCCAAGATGATAAAATCTAATACCTTCCTGCACTTTTAATTTTTCGGATTTAATTTTCTTGTATTCTATTTCAATTCCTTCTCCGTTAAAAGATTGAATATGATTATTTTTTAGTGAAATTAAATTACATCTAAATACAACTTCATTTCTAGATAGAGGAATATCTGATGATAGAGCTTCTAAATATGCTCTATGTTTAGGAATGTTTTTTCTTTTAACTCCTAGAATTTTAAGTATACAATTTAAACTATTTGGAGATAAATCTTTCTCGTGAAATTTTGTTCTAAAATGAAACCCTTCATTCTTAATGGAGTTGATAGTTTTAGTATCAGCATATTCCAAGGGGGTCTTATTATCTAAAAATTTTATATTTTCTTCACTTACACCGTCTAGTATAATTAGTATAGTGCTCATTTTATTTAATTACTTTCTTTAATTTATGTATTAAAATATTATTGTCCTTTTCGCTTTTTACAGCAATTCTATAAAACTTCTCATTCAATCCTTTATAGTTGGAACAGCTTCTTATTAAAATATAGTTTTCTTCTAAAAGTTCCTTTAATTTAAGGGATCTATTTATTCTAAATAGAATATAATTAGCCTTAGAATCATATACCTTAAAACCTAAATTTCTCAGCTCTTGAATAAGATAATTTTTCTGGGTTTCTATGTAAGCAATAGATTTTTTAATGTATTCTTTTTCTTTAAGAGCAGTTATCCCGCAAGCTTCTGCTGAAGCTGATATATTCCAGGGAGGTCCATTCCTTTTAATAGCGTTGATTAAATCTGTATTAGAAGAAATACAATATCCTAGTCTTATTCCTGGAATTGAATAAATTTTTGTGAAAGATTTTAAAATAAATAGGTTTGGATATGACTTTAGAAAATCTACTACACTGAATTTTATTTTCTTGGGAAGAAAATCTAAAAAAGATTCATCAACAATAACGTATACATTAGAATTATAAGCCTTCTTTATTATAGATTGAAGCAATGCTTTATTTGTAATTCTTCCTGTAGGGTTATTTGGATTACATAAAAATAATATATCTAAATCATCAGTAATAAAATTAATGAAGTCTTCATCCAAATCGAAATCATTTTCTTCCTTTAGGTAGTAATAGGAGACATCTGTTTCTATAACATTTAAAGCTTCTTCATATTCTCCAAAGGTAGGAGCAGTTAAAAGAGCTTTTTGTGGTTTCAAAGAAAGTACTATCCTGTAAATTGATTCAGAAGCTCCATTAGAATTAAAAATCCAATTCTTTGAAATACCATGGAAATCTGCAATCTCTTTAGTGAGTTTTCTTAAATGCGGGTCTGGATATCGATTACATACATTTAAAGAATCGATGTAGGCTTTCTTTACTCTATATGGAATTCCTAAGGGATTAATATTTGATGAAAAATCAAGAATTTTATCTTCATCAATATTGAATTTTTTTGATGTAGAATATATATCCGCTCCATGTTCGTATTTATTCATATAAATTCCTTTCTTAATTAATAAAACTAATAATTATTAAAGATAAAATCAAAGATAAAAAAGAAGTAATAAACATTATTTTAAAAATTTTCAATATGTCGGAAACTTCTGGATTTTTAATATTATCACCTATATAAGGTTTTTTAACAAGTACTCCTCCATAATAATTAGGACCTCCCAAAGCAATATTTAAAGCACCGGCAACTACAGCTTCAGTATGAGCTGAATTTGGACTAGAATGGTTATTCTTATCTCTTAAATATATTTTAAAAGAAGATTTATAATCATATTTTGTCAAAAATGATGAAAGAATCATTAACAAAGCACTTAATCTTGCAGGAATATAATTTGCGACATCATCAGCTTTAGCTGAAAACCAGCCAAAATCCATATATTTTTTATTTTTATATCCAACCATTGAATCAAGTGTATTCACCGCCTTATAAGCAAATCCAAGGGGAGCACCTCCAAGAGCAATGAAAATCATAGGGGCAACAATACCATCGTTTATGTTTTCTGCTACTGTTTCTATTGCAGCTCTAATTATGCCTTCTTCTTTAAGTTGGTTAGTATCTCTGCCTACTATTAAGGAAAGATATTTTCTAGCAGTTTCTATATCTTTTTTTGCTAGAGGTTTATATACTTTCATAGTTTCATCTTTTAAGCTTTTAGTAGCAAGTATAAAATAGCACATTAGTGTTTCTACTGCTACTGAAATGTAAATATTCATTTTACTTATGGAAAGAATAATTAAATAAGGTGTCAAATATGATAAGGAAACAGTCAAAAACCATAATAATATACCTAATAATTTGTTTTTATTACTTTCATTAGTATTTGTAAGAAATCTTGATTCTAATAAGTGTATAAGTTTCCCTATAAATTTTATTGGATGTGGAATATCATGAGAATCGCCTAAAATCAAATCTATTAAATATCCTAAGGTTAGAGGTATCATATAAAGCTCCTTCAAAATAAAAAATCTCCCATTAAATGGAAGATAGATATGTTAAAAGCGTTGAATTAATTAAATTACAGCGAATTATTGCTTTTACAAAGATTATCCTCCCGAAAATCTTTTCGATAAAATTTGGCAGGTCTCCTGACTATCGGATCATCTAAATTCTCGCCTTCCCAATTTAGCAGTGGCTTTGAGATTTATTACCTTTACAGTAGCGGGGGCTGTAACAGATTTTACTGTTTTCCCTTTTAAAACTTTGTTACCAAATTTTAATATTCAATTAAAATAATTATATAGAGGTTGTTTTAATTTGTCAATTATGTGTATTTACATAATTAACTATAAATATTTAAAAAAACCAATAAATACGATATAATAAAAGAGCACACTAAAGAAAAGAGGTGGAAAATGAATTCAGTTACGATAAGAGAAATAATTAATGGTTTAGGTCTTGAAATTTTACATTTACCGGAAAAAGAAATAAGAATACATAATGATGAGTTAATTAGACCAGGACTTCAATTAGCAGGGTATTTCGATATGTTTGCATATGAGAGAATTCAAATATTTGGAAAAACGGAATCAAATTACATTGAAACCCTTGATCAAAATAATAAAATAAATCGAATAGACAAAATTTTTTCCTATCCTATTCCTGCTGATATAGTATGTTCAAATATGAATATTGACAGTGTAATGGTATACTGCGCTAAAAAACACGATAGGCCTCTTCTTAGAACAAAAGACAGCACTACAAAATTAATAAGTAGATTGGATAATTTCTTAGAAACAAAATTGGCTCCTGAGATAACCGTACATGGAGTAATGATAGAAGTATACGGTATAGGCATATTATTAACTGGAAAAAGCGGGATAGGAAAAAGTGAAACAGCCCTTGAACTTGTAAAAAGAGGTCATAGATTGGTCTCGGATGATGCTGTTATAATAAAACTAAAAGGAAATACTTTAGAATGTACGTCGCCTGAAATAACAAGACATCTTTTAGAAATAAGAGGAGTTGGCATATTAGATATTAATCATCTTTATGGAGTAGGTTCTATCAGGTTGAGACAAAAATTAAACGTAGTAATAAACTTGGAAGAGTGGGATCAGAATAAAGATTATGATAGATTAGGATTTGACGAAAAACATATACAAATTTTAGGAAAAAATATTAGAAAAATGGATGTTCCTGTTAGAACCGGTCGAAATATAGCTATGATAGTTGAAGTAGCTGCTATGAGTATTAGACAAAAAATCCTCGGGTACAACATAGAAGAAGAATATAATAAAAGATTTGAAAGCTTTCATAAAAAGAAAAAATCATAAATTGTATTTTTATGAATCATAGTATTTAGATTTGAATTTTAAATGAAAATTAAAATATTAATGTGAAAAAAATTGAAATAAATAAAGTATTACTTGCAAAAAAATATTATTGAAATAAAACAATTGTATTTATACTAATACAATTGATGAGCCTTATATCGCTTTATATTGTTAACAATAAGATACTTGTTAAAAAAAAGAAACAATCAAATAAAAAATAGAAAAAATGAAGGAATTAAAGTATTAGGCTTCTTATTTAGTGTAAAAATAAGTTAAATAATTAACAAATTATTAAATAATAGAAAGGTTTTCTTTTACTATTGACTAAATTTAAAATGCAAGTTATACTTTAAATATAACAGTTTTGCACATTGTATACAATAATAGCCAAGGGGGTTACTAAAAATGGCAAAGAAAATGAAAACAATGGATGGTAATACGGCTGCAGCTTATGTTGCATACGCATTTACCGATGTAGCAGCAATTTATCCTATTACACCGTCATCACCGATGGCTGAACATATAGATGAATGGGCTGCCCACGGCCAAAAAAACATTTTTGGTCAAGAAGTAAAAGTATCAGAATTACAATCTGAAGGTGGAGCATCTGGAGCGGTACACGGTTCATTAGCAGCTGGAGCTTTAACTTCAACTTTCACAGCATCTCAAGGATTGCTACTAATGTTACCTAATATGTATAAAATTGCTGGTGAATTACTACCGGGAGTTTTCCACGTTAGTGCTAGAGCAGTAGCTGGACATGCACTATCAATATTTGGAGATCACTCAGATGTTATGGCAACTAGACAAACAGGATTTGCCCAATTAGCAGCTGGAAGTGTTCAAGAAGTTATGGATTTAGGTGGAGTTGCACATCTTACTGCTATTAAAACTAGAATTCCTTTTCTTCACTTCTTTGACGGATTCAGAACATCTCATGAAATTCAAAAAATAGAAACTATTGACTACGAAGATTTTGCGAAATTAGTTGATTTCGAAGCGGTTAAGGCATTTAGAAAAAGAGCATTAAATCCTGAGCATCCAGTTACAAGAGGTACTGCTCAAAATCCTGACATATATTTCCAAGCTAAAGAGTCAGCAAATAGTTTTTATACAGATATACCTGATGTAGTAGCAGACTACATGGAAGAAATCAACAAAATTACAGGTAGAGAATACAAGCCTTTTAATTATTATGGAGCAGAAGATGCTGAATACGTAATAATTGCAATGGGTTCTGTAACTGAAACAGTTGAAGAAACTGTAGATTATTTAAACGCTAAGGGAGAAAAAGTAGGTGTTATTAAAGTACACTTATACAGACCATTCTCTGAAAAATATTTCTTCAATGTACTACCAAAAACAGTAAAAAGAATAGCTGTATTAGATAGAACTAAGGAAATCGGCTCTTTAGGTGAACCTCTTTATTTAGATATAAAAGCAATGTTCTACGATAAAGAAGAAAGACCTTTAATAGTTGGTGGAAGATATGGACTTGGTTCTAAAGATACAACACCGACACAAATTAAGGCTGTTTACGATAATCTTAAAACTAATGAACCAAAGAATGGATTTACAATAGGAATAGTAGATGATGTAACTTTTACTTCATTATTAGAAGGAGAAACTATTGTTACATCACCAGAAAGCACCATTAAATGTAAATTCTGGGGACTAGGTTCCGATGGAACAGTTGGTGCTAATAAAAATGCTATCAAGATTATTGGTGATAATACTGATATGTATGCTCAAGGATACTTCTCCTACGACAGTAAAAAGTCCGGAGGAATTACAGTTTCTCACTTAAGATTTGGCGAAGAACCGATAAGATCAACATATCTGGTAAATCAAGCTGATTTTGTATCATGTTCACAGCAATCTTATGTTGATAAATACGACTTACTAAAAGGTCTTAAAAAAGGTGGAACTTTCTTACTTAATACAATCTGGGATGAAAAAGAAATAGAAGAAAATTTACCTGAAAATCTTAAACAATACATAGCTGAAAATGATATAAACTTCTATACTATTAACGCTACAAAAATAGCAGAAGAAATAGGGCTAGGTCACAGAACAAATATGGTAATGCAATCAGCATTTTTTGACTTAGCAAAGGTAATACCAAAAGAAGAAGCTATTGAATATTTAAATAAAGCCGTTGAAGACACTTACGGTAAAAAAGGTGATAAAATAGTTAATATGAATAAAAAAGCTATAGATAAGGGAATATCAGAATTGTTTAAAGTTGAAGTTCCAGAATCTTGGAAAGATTCTGAAGAATGTGAAGATGTTGAAAATGGTAAAGAAAAGCCAGAATTCATCAAAAACGTACTTGAGCCTGTAAATAGACAGGAAGGTGATGAGTTACCTGTAAGTACTTTTGTAGGTAGAGAAGACGGAACATTCCCACAGGGAACAGCAGCTTATGAAAAAAGAGGAATAGCAGTAAATGTACCTGAATGGCAAATAGATAACTGTATTCAATGCAATCAATGTTCTTTTGTTTGTCCGCATGCAGTTATTAGACCGTTTTTAGTAAATGAAGATGAAAAGAAAAATGCTCCGGAAGCTTTTGAGACTAAAAAAGCCATGGGCAAAGGATTAGAAGGATTGGAATATAGAATTCAGATAAGTCCATTAGACTGTACAGGATGTGGAAACTGTGCAGATATTTGTCCAGCTAAAGAAAAGGCATTAATAATGAAGCCTATTGAAACTCAGGTAGAAGTTCAATCACCTAACTGGGAATATGCTATGGAGAATGTAAAGATTAAAGATACGCTAATGAACAAAGGAACAGTAAAGGGTAGCCAATTTGCACAGCCTCTATTAGAATTCTCAGGAGCATGTGCTGGTTGTGGTGAGACGGCATATGCTAAAGCTGTAACTCAGCTATACGGAGATAGAATGATTATAGCAAATGCAACAGGATGTTCTTCAATTTGGGGAGGATCAGCTCCTTCGACACCTTATTGTCAAAATGCACAAGGTAAAGGACCTGCATGGGCTAACTCATTATTTGAAGATAATGCTGAATACGGATACGGTATGGCATTAGCTGTAAATGTAATTAGAGGCAGCATAGAAGATTCTATGAAGTCTATGATAGATAAAGATGTAGATACAGATATTAAAGAAGCATTAGAAGCATGGATAGAAGGAAAAGAAGATGCTGATGCATCAGAAAAAGCTACTGAAAAAGTTTTAGCAGCTTTTGATGGATTTGAACCATGTGAAGAATGTAAGAAAGACTACGAAAACATAATAGACAATAAAGATTACCTAATCAAAAAATCTGTTTGGATCTTCGGTGGAGACGGATGGGCTTATGATATAGGATACGGTGGATTAGACCACGTACTAGCATCTGGAGACGATATAAATGTTATGGTATTTGATACCGAAGTTTATTCAAATACAGGTGGTCAGTCATCTAAAGCAACACCAACTGCTGCAGTAGCAAAATTTGCTGCATCAGGTAAAAAGGTTAAGAAGAAAGATTTAGGTATGATTTCTACAACATACGGATATATATATGTAGCACAAGTAGCTATAGGAGCTAACCAGAATCAATTCATGAAAGCTCTTAAAGAAGCAGAAAGCTATAAAGGACCTTCTATTATAATAGCTTATGCACCATGTATAAACCATGGAATTAAAGCAGGAATGGGTAAATCAGTAGAGCAGGAAAAGAAAGCTGTGGAAGCTGGATACTGGCATCTATACAGATACAACCCACTTCTAAAAGAAGAAGGTAAGAATCCATTTATACTAGATTCTAAAGAACCAGAAGCTTCATTTAGAGAATTCCTTGAAAGTGAAGTAAGATATACATCACTTCAAAGAACATTCCCAGAAATAGCTGAAGAGTTATTCCAGGCAGCTGAAGTAGCAGCTAGGGAAAGATACGAAGGCTACAAAAGAATGGCAGAAATGAAGTATTAATAGAGATAAAAGCAAAAAAGTCCAGTTTTAAACTGGACTTTTTTATATTATAATTACGATTCTATCCAACCTTTGGATTTATCTAAAGCTCTCTTCCAATTATAATAATATTTATCTGCTTTTTCTTTATCCATTTTAGGCATGTATTCAGAGTTTATTGAGTTAATATTTTTAATTTCCTCCGTGGAATCCCAAAATCCAACGGATAAACCGGCCAAATAGGCAGCTCCCAGGGCAGTAGTTTCGTAAACTTTCGGTCTGCTAACTTTTTTATCTAAAATATCAGATTGAAATTGCATTAAAAATTTATTATTCGTAGCTCCACCATCCACTTTTAATAATTTTAATTCTATTCCTGATTCCTCGGTCATTGTATTAACAACATCTTTTGTTTGATAAGCTATAGATTCTAATGCTGCTCTGATAATATGGTTTTTACTGGTGCTTCGGGTAAGACCAACTATAGTTCCTCTAGCATACATGTCCCAGTGAGGTGCACCGAGGCCGGAAAAAGCAGGAACAAAATAAACCCCTTCGTTATCATCTATTTTTTTAGCAAAATATTCACTATCTTCAGATTTATCAATTATTCTTATTTCGTCTCTGAGCCACTGCACAGCAGCACCGGCTATAAAAATAGAGCCTTCTAAAGCGTAAGTTATTTCACCATTTATTCCCCAAGCGATAGTACTAAGAAGTCCTTTGTCAGAATGTATAAGTTCATTACCTGTATTCATAAGCATGAAACATCCAGTGCCGTAGGTGTTTTTTGCAGTGCCCTTTGTATAGCAGCACTGTCCAAATAAAGCAGCCTGCTGATCACCGGCTATTCCTGATATAGATATTGATACATCTCTAAATAATTTGTCGGAAGTTTCGCCGTAAATTTCTGAAGAATTTCTTACCTCAGGTAATAAATTTTCAGGAATATCTAACTCATCAAGTAGTTTTTTATCCCATTGTAAACTTTTAATATTATATATCATAGTTCGAGAGGCATTAGAATAGTCAGTAACATGTATTTTTTTATTAGTAAGATTCCAAATAAGCCATGTGTCTATAGTTCCAAACAACAGATCTCCCTCTAAGGCTTTCTCTCTTGCAGTTTCCACATTATCTAATATCCATTTTATTTTTGTGCCAGAAAAATAAGCATCAATTACCAGTCCTGTATTTTCTTTTACATAACTTTCTAAATTTTTTTCTTTCAATGAATCACATATAGCAGCGGTTCTTCTACACTGCCATACTATTGCATTATATACCGGTTCACCGGTTTTTTTATCCCAAATAACAGTAGTTTCTCTTTGGTTAGTTATTCCAATAGAAGCTATTTCTTCCGGAGAAATTCCAGCTTTTTTTACAACGTCTTTAGCTGTGTCTAGTTGAGTTGTTAGTATTTCCATAGGGTCGTGTTCTACCCAGCCGGATTTAGGATATATTTGAGAAAACTCTTTTTGAGAAACTTCAACTATTTCTCCTTTTCGATTAAACAAAATGGATCTTGAGCTTGTAGTACCTTGGTCTAAAGCTAATATATATTTTTTATCCATAAAACACCTCTCATATTTTTCGTAAAGATTTATTTACTTTATTCTATCATAAGTGTAAATTTTTAAAAACAATATATTGAAATAGGATAAATGACCTTGAAAAAATCATTAAAAAGTTTATAATAATAATGTTGAATAAAAGGAGTAGGCTATGAATACAACAATTCAAATAATAACTTTTTTTGCGGACATTGTACTGCCTTTATTTATTGGATATGTTTTAGCTCA
>JBEPWV010000015.1:0-10922 GCA_041642175.1 Clostridia bacterium | reverse complement strand
GCAAGTTCATAAGCTCTCCCATAGAGAAGGGTTCCTCTTCACCTGTTCCCTGTATTTCTATAAATTCTTCCTTATCTGTCATAACCACGTTCATATCTACTTTTGCATTTTTGTCTTCTTCATAGCACAAATCCAGTAAATTTTCTTCATCAACAACTCCTGCACTTATAGCTGAGACGAAAGACTTGACAGGTATTTTTTCAATTTGATTGTTTACTTTAAGTTTATTGAAAGCCTTAACCATTGCAATAAAACTTCCGGTAATAGCTGCTGTTCTAGTTCCGCCGTCGGCCTGTATTACGTCACAATCCATCCATACAGTACGCTCACCAAAACCATTTAGATCAACTACAGATCTTAATGATCTCCCGATAAGTCTTTGAATTTCTTGAGATCTCCCGTCCTGTTTTCCTTTTTTTGCTGCTCTCATTTTTCTAATTTCTGTAGATCCCGGTAGCATGTCATATTCAGCTGTAACCCATCCTTGACCGGTATTTCTTAAAAAATGGGGGACTCTATCCTCTATAAAAGCTGTACATATAACCTTTGTCTTTCCCATTTGTATTAAAACAGAGCCATCTGGATGAATTAAATATTCATCTTCTATTTTTGTTTCTCTTATATCGTCGAACTTTCTTCCATCATCTCTTGTCATATTTCCTCCTTATTTTGTCACTACTTTAAATAACTCGTCCTTACCCGGTTCATTAATTTGGATTACTTCTTTATCTGTTTCAATCAAGCATTTCTTTTCTTCAATAACTTCACCTATTATTTCTAATCTAATACCGTCCTTTTTTAGCTCATTAATCATTCTGGAGCTGTTTTCCTTACTAGCTATAATCAACATTGAACCGCTTGAAATTAGTCTATAAGGATCTATATCAAAGTAATTACATAGTGCCTTTGTTTCAGTTGAAATAGGGATGCTACCTTCCTTAACTAAAATACCTGTATTATTAGCTTTAAATGCTTCCCACAGGGCACCGTAAACTCCACCTTCGGTAACATCATGCATGTATTTAGAGCCTAATTTGCCACAAACTACACCTTCTCTTACTACACTTAATCTGTTAATATATTGCTCTACCTTTTCTTTTGATAAATCATTATCTTTAAATAATTCTTCATCTAATTTTTCTTTGTTTTCCGAATATAGTATTGACGTCCCTTCTATTCCTATTTCTTTGCTTATCAGTATTAAATCTCCTACATTTATAGGATCTTTATTTACTTCTTTATCTCTCATGCCTAGAGCTGTTAAAGAAAGGACCATCTTATTAACTGCATCGGTTATTTCAGTATGTCCACCTACTATTTCCACATTGATAAGATCTGCAGCTTCATTAGCTTCCTTCATTATTCTTTCTATTTCCTTTTGCTCCGTGCCCTGAGGTGCTAATATTGTCATCAATAAGGCATTCGGTTCAGCACCGGCAGCTCCTATATCATTACAGGCAACATTTACAGCTATCTTACCAATATTTTCCGTTGCTCCCGTAATGGGGTCTGATGAAATCACACAGTATTTATCTCCATAATCTATTACTGCACAATCCTTGCCAACTCCAGCTCTTTCAATAACTTCATCTCTTCTAGTTTTTATATTAGATATTATGATTTCTTCAAGTAATCTATTTGGTAATTTTCCGACTTCCATTATACTACTCCTTTTTAAAAGCTTACACTAAATCTTAACATAAAAAAAGACTGCCGTAAAGACAGCCTTTTTTATATTTTTTAGTCTCAAATATTATTCTATGTAAGTCCACTTAAAGTCGTAATCCGCTCCAACTGGGTAAGTAGCTAAACCTTTAACCTTAGGGTCTATTACTAAGTTTCTAGTTGGGTGATACATTGGATAAATTGGAAGATCTTCAGCTATTATAGCTTCTGCTTCAGCCATTGCTTCATATCTCTCATCTCCTGAACCTGTAAGTGCAGTTTGAATTTTTTCATCATATTCAGGATTACTGTAGTATGCATCGTTGTTTCCACCATCAGTTACCCACATATCCATGAATGTAAGAGGATCGTTGTAGTCTCCACCCCATCCAGCATATGTAATTTGGTAAGTACCTGTGTTGTATCTGTCAAGTCTCATAGCAAATGACATTTGCTCTATGAATAATTCAACACCTAAAGTATCTTTCCACTGACTTTGGAAGAATTGTGCTATCTTAGACCAAGTGTCTCCTTCACCAGCTACTATAGTAACTGTTTCTTCGAATTCTTCTTTAGTTACACCTAATTCGTCTAAAGCTTCTTCAAATAATTGTGCTGCTTCTTCTGGATCGTATCCTGGCAGTTCGCTTGTTCTTGTTTCACCAAATGAATTTCCGCCAGCTCCTGTCATTGTTGGAGGCGTGTGACCTTCTGCTACAACTCCAAGTCCGTTCTGAACTACATCAACATAAGTTTGTGCATCTGTAGCAAGAGCAAAAGCTTCTCTCATCTTATGATTAGCAAACCATTCGTCTTCCATATTGAACTGAAGATACCATGTAACTGCTTGTGACTGTGATACATAGTTTGGATCATCAATATATCTGTCTAAGAATTCTGCAGGTACAACAGCTATATCTAATTCACCGTTGTCGTACATTTGCATTCTAGTATTATTTTCTGTAATCATAACACCTTCGACTCTTTCAAGAGTAACAGTGTCTGCATCCCAGTAATCAGGGTTTTTAGCTAAATTCAATGAATCTTCGTGATTCCATTCTTCTATAATGAAAGGACCACTGTATACCATTTGATCAGCTTCTAAAGCGTAGTCTTCGCCAAATTCTTCCACTGCTGCTTTTTGAGCAGGTACGTAAGTTATGAATGACATTAAACTTAAGAAGAAAGGTGTTTCTCTTTCTAATGTTACCTTAAGAGTTTTTTCATCTACAACTTCAATTCCAACTTCACTTGGATCTGTAATATCACCTGAGTTGTATGCTTCAGCATTTTCAATATGATATAATTGATATGCATATTGTGCTCCTGTGTCTGGGTTAAGAACTCTTAACCAAGCAAATGCAAAGTCTTCTGCTGTAACTGGAGTTCCATCAGACCAGTTAGCATCTCTTAAATTGAAAGTGTACTCTAGTCCATCATCACTGATATCCCAAGATTCTGCCAATCCTTCTCCAACTGAGCCATCTGGATTAAGTCTTACTAATCCTTCCAGAACTGCATTTATAATCCAAAATGAAACCTGGTCGGTAGTAGTTTGAGGATCTAAATCTGGTGGTTCTGAGTTCCAGTTAAATGTTAATACCTGTTCAACTGGTTCTTCAGAAGGCTCTTCTTCTGGTTCTTCTGCTGGTTCTTCTTCTCCTGGCTCTTCTGCTGGTTCTTCTGGTTCGTCAGCAGGTTGAGAACAACCAGTTAATGCCAATGTAAATACTAATGACATTACTAACAATAACGCTAATATTCTTCTTTTCATACTAAGTATTCCCCCTTGTATAAATTTTAGGACATATGTCCTTTATTTTCACCGACATATTAGATTTGTCGGTTATTGAATATAATAAATTATATTATTTTATTACATCTTTGTCAATTTACATATTTTTAACATTTATTCTTTTTTAAGGTTTTTCTACCATATGACATGCTACAAAATGTCCCGGCAATATCTCTCTCAATTCAGGCTTTTCAACCTTACATATATCTTCAGAAATAGGACATCTACCCTGAAACTTACATCCTACAGGTACATCTATAGGACTAGGTACATCCCCTTTAAGTATTATTCTTTGCTTTGCTCTTGATACATCCGGATCCGGTATTGGTACGGCTGACATTAAAGCCTTAGTATATGGATGAAGTGGATTGTCGTATAGTTCGTTACTTTCAGTTAATTCCATAATAGCGCCTAAATACATAACTGCCACTCTATCTGATAAATGTTTAACCATACTTAAATCGTGGGCAATGAAAAGATACGTAAGATCCAGTTCATCCTGTAAATCCTTAAGAAGGTTTACAACTTGGGCTTGTATTGAAACATCTAGTGCTGAAATAGGTTCATCAGCTACTATAAAGTCCGGCTCTATCGCTAAAGCTCTGGCTACACCGATTCTCTGTCTTTGACCACCGCTAAATTCATGGGGAAATCTATTGGCATGCTCTCTACTTAATCCTACCAGTTCTAAAATTTCATAGATTCTTTTTTGTCTTTCCATGCCTTTATAAAGATTGTGTATATCAATACCTTCCCCAACTATGTCAGTAACGGTCATTCGAGGATTTAATGATGCATAAGGATCCTGGAATATCATCTGGGCATGTCTTGTGTAATCTTTCAACTGCTTCTTATTTAGATTGTTGATATTCATGTCCTTATATATTATGTCTCCACCGGTAGCTTCGTATAATCTTACTATCGTTCTTCCTGCTGTTGATTTTCCACATCCGGATTCTCCAACCAGGCCTAATGTTTCTCCCTTATGTATGTCAAAGGATATATCATCTACTGCTTTGAGAGTTTTACCTCCTCTAACATTAAAGTATTTTTTTAAATTTCTAACACTTATTAAAACTTCATTCATTTAATCTCGCCCTCCTTTTAGTTACAGGGTTATCTACCTTTGGAGCTAAGTCATTATATAGCCAGCATCTTGCAAAGTGATCTCCATCTCCGCTACTATCTACTTTTATTTCTTCAGGCATTATTTCTTTGCAAACTTTCATTGCGTGCTCACACCTAGCTGCAAAAGGGCATCCTTTTGGAGGAGATATAAGATCGGGAGGTGTCCCTTCTATTGGTACAAGTCTCAAATCTTTTTTTACATCAAGTCTAGGTACAGAAAGTAAAAGTCCCCAAGTATAAGGATGTTTAGGATTATAAAAAATATCCTTATAAGTTCCGTATTCTATTATTACCCCTGCATACATAACTGCTATTTTTTTAGCAACGTCTGCAACTACTCCTAAATCGTGAGTTATAAGTATAATAGCTGTGTCTAGCTTTTTCTGTAAATCTGCCATTAATTCCATAATCTGTGCCTGAATTGTAACGTCTAAGGCTGTAGTTGGTTCATCTGCTATTAAAAGCTTTGGATTACATGATAGGGCTATAGCTATCATAGCTCTTTGTCTCATACCACCGGAATACTCATGAGCATACTGTTCTACTCTTCTTTCTGGGTTAGGCAATCCTACAAGTTTAAGCATTTCAACTGCCGTTTCTTTAGCCTCACTTTTCGACATATTCTGGTGCTTTACTAAAGCTTCCATAATTTGCTTTCCTACTTTCATGGTAGGGTTTAGAGAAGTCATAGGATCTTGAAAAATCATACTGATTTCCTTTCCTCTTACTTTCTCCATTTCATTATCTGAATATTTTAATAAATCTCTTCCATCTAACCAAACCTCTCCTGATTTGATTTTTCCTGGAGGCATTGGTATAAGCTGCATTATTGACTGTGCTGTTACAGATTTTCCACATCCGGATTCTCCAACTATAGCTAAGGTTTCACCTTTGTCTAATGAAAAGCTTACTCCTCTTACGGCTTTAACCTCTCCTCCGTAGGTATCAAAAGATACATGAAGGTTTTTTACATCTAGCAAAACATCTTCTGTTTCTGTTATGTTTTTAACTTCCTCAATTTTTTTATTTTTATTTTCACTCATATTTATCCCCCTTACGCTCGTAGTCTAGGATCAAGAGCATCTCTTAATCCATCACCTAGTAAATTAAATGCAAGCATGAATATACTTATCATTGCAGCTGGAAATAGAAGCATGTGAGGGTATAATAATATCATCTTTGTCCCCGACTGTGCTAGTGAACCCCAGCTTGCTGCCGGAGCCGGTATTCCAAGCCCTAAATAACTTAAAAATGCTTCTGTAAAAACAGCAGTAGGTACCTGGAATGTTAAGTTTATTATTATTGGTCCCATAGTATTTGGAATTAAGTGTTTAAGTAATATTCTTGTTGTATCGGCACCTAAGGTTTTAGCCGCAAGAACAAATTCCATTTGTTTTAGCTGAAGTACCTGACCTCTAACTACACGGGCCATTCCACCCCAACCGGTTATGGCTATTGCAATAATTATCGGTTTTATACCAGGTTTCATAACAACTAATAAAAGTATTACCCATAATAATCTCGGTATTGAATAAATTATTTCAATAATTCTCATCATCACGATGTCGATTTTTCCACCAAAGTATCCTGATATACCACCGTAAATAACTCCAATTGAAACGTTTATAATAGTTGCAATAAAAGCCACAAAAAGTGAAGTTCTTGCTCCCTGCCATACTCTAGCAAATAAATCCCTTCCTAATTCGTCGGTTCCAAACCAGTTTTCAGAATTTGGGGGCTGACTTATTCTGTCATACATTTGTTTATCGTATGAATATTCTGTCATTATAGGCGCAAAAACAGCCATTCCAAGCATAATTATAATTATAATTAAAGCAAATAATGCCACTCTATTAGCTTTCAATCTCATCCATGCGTCCTGCCAGTAAGTTAAACTTTTTCTTACTATTTCTTCTGAAGATTTTAAGTCCTTACCTACTACTTCAAAATCTTCTTTTCTTAAATTCTTATCTGCCATAGTTTTTCCCCCTAATCCAATCTAATTCTAGGATCTACAATTCCATACAATACATCTATAATGAACATCATAGCTATTAGTAATATTGCATAAAATATAGTAGTACCCATTATCATAGTATAATCATTTTGTTTAATACTTTGAACAAAATATTTTCCCATACCCGGAATACCGAATATATTTTCTATAACAAGTGATCCTACTACTATACCTGCAACAGCCACACCTAAAATAGTTACAATCGGTAGTATCGCATTTCTAATTGTATGTTTCCAGAGTATTTGCGTTCCGGAAAGTCCCTTTGCTTTAGCTGTTTTTATATAATCCTGATTAATTACATCCAGCATACTTGTCCTCATCATACGGGCTATATATGCTATATATGCAAATCCTAAAGCAGTAACGGGAAGAACTGCCTGCTGCCAAGTTCCCCACCTTGAGACGGGAAACCATCCAAGCTTAGAAGCAAATGTGTATTGGAGAGTAGTGGCAATAACAAAGTTTGGAACAGATACTCCAATAACCGCTAGTACTATAACAAAATAGTCGAAAAATTTATTTCTATTTAAAGCCGCTACAATTCCAAAAAATATTCCCAATCCAGCTCCCACCGTAATGGACATGAGTCCTAATTTTCCAGAAACTGCAAAGGAATCAGCTAATATAGTATTAACGGAACGACCTCTATAAAACATAGAGTCTCCTAAATCTCCTCTTATAATGTTTCCCAAATACTTAAAATACTGAACTATCAGCGGCTGGTCTAAGCCGTATTTCGCCTTCATATTTTCAAGTATTTCCGGAGGTATCCTTCTACTTTGTTGAAAAGGATCTCCTGGGATTGCATTCATTAAAAAGAAAGTAATGGTAATAATAATTAATAAAGTAAAAATAGCTATACCTAATCTTTTAATTGTATATTTTAACATCAATGCACCTCCACTTTTTTTACACATTTTTTAATGTGCTGATATTTATAATAAAACTATCCATATCTTAATCTATTCTAAAATATGCTAAATTGCAATTAAGAAAGTCTTAACAATTATTAATGAAATGTAATAATCATTCATCAAATTTAATATTTGCCTGTTTATTTAGTTCTTCTTCATCTATTATTTTGACTCCCAATGACTTTGCCTTGTCATATTTTGATCCTGGATTTTCTCCCAACACCAGCAGGTCAGTGTTCCTACTAACAGAACCAGTAACCTGGCCTCCTGACTTCTCTATAAAGCTTTTAATATCTTTTCTTGTTATGTTAAAACTTCCGGTTATCACTACTTTTTTGTTTGTAAATATATTTTCTTTAGTTTCGGCTTCACCTTCGTAATGGGGTTTAATACCTTTTTCTAGTAATTTGTTAATACTATCTGTTATATTATTATCATGAAAAAACTTGTATATTTCTTCAGCTACTATATCGCCGATATCACGAATTTCTACTAGTTCTTCTTTTTTTGCTTTTTTAAGGTTTTCTAAAGATTTATATTTTTTTACTAAATCCTTTGCTGTTTTAATACCAACATTTGGTATCCCTAAGGCATAAATAAAAGACTCCAGTTTGCAATCTTTGCTCTTTTCCAAGGCATCTATAAGATTTTGGGATTTCTTTTCTTTAAATCCTTCCAGTTCCAATAGATCTTCTTTTTCGATATCGTAAAGCTGAGAGATATCTTTGATATTTAGTTCCTCATAAAGTTGATATGCAGTTTTTTCACTAAACCCTTCAATATTCATTGCATCTCTACTGGCAAAGTGTACTATCGAAGAAACCAACTGGGGCTTACAGGACAGTTTGTTGGGACAGAAGTAGTGAACTCCTTCTTTTATAAGTTCCGTTCCGCAGGCTGGACAATCTTCCGGCATATTGATTTCTTCTGTATCCCTTTCTTCTTCTACTACTCCCAGTATCTCCGGTATTACATCGTTTGACCTTCTCAACCAAACTCTACTGTTAATTTCTACTTTTTTCCTTCTAATATCTTCTATATTATTTAAAGTAGCCCTTTGCACTGTTGCACCGGCTATTTCCACCGGCTCTAAAACAGCACTTGGTGTAACTTTTCCGGTTCTCCCAACATTCCATTTTACGTCTTTTAAAATGGTAGTCACTTCTTCAGCTTCAAATTTAAATGCTACTGCCCATCTTGGAAATTTTTGAGTATTACCTAAAACTTCCCTGGTTTTTATATCGTTAATTTTTACAACCATTCCATCTGTAAGAATATCTAATTCATTTCTTGAATCTTTTATTTTTTCTATTTCCTCTATTATGTCATCTATACTTTTAAATTCTTTCAAGTAATCAAATACCGGTATTCTGTTATCTTTTATAAAGTCTATCATTTCTAAATGGGTTTCAAAATCCTTCCCTTCTATGTAACCAATATTATAAAAATATGCCGCAAGATTTCTTTTTTCTGTTACCTTAGGATCAAGGTTTCTTAAAGCTCCCGCCGCGGCATTTCTAGGGTTTTTTAGAGGTTCATCTGCTTCTTCGTTATATTTATTTAAAGCAGAAATAGGCATTAACCCTTCTCCTTGAACTTCCATAGTGTTTTTACAATCAATTTTTACAGGTATTGTTCTTATTGTTTTTAATTGAGGAAGTATAGCTTCTCCAGTCTCACCATTTCCTCGAGTAGCTCCCTGGACAAGAATGCCATCTTCATAAGTCAAATTAATGGTCAAGCCGTCGAATTTATATTCTAAAACATACTTCGCATCAGGTAATTTATTTTGGTTATCTTTGTTGTATTCATTAATTAACTTATGGACTTTTTCGTCCCATTTCTTTAACTCTTCATAGTTTTGAGCTTTATCTAAAGACCACAGTTTAGCTTTGTGGTCATGCTTTTCAAACTTATCTAAAGGTTTATCTCCTACTCTTTGAGTAGGAGATTCTTTTAATATATATCCGGTTTCTTCTTCTAGTTTTTTTAATTCGTCATATAATTCATCATATTCCTTGTCTGAAACCTTAGGTTGATCTAGCGTATAGTAGTGATATGCATAGTCATTTAATTTTTCGACAAGTTTTTCAATTCTTTTTTTCTTATCCAATTTTAAACTCCTATTATAATTTTTTAATCGGTGCATAAGGCATAATCATAACCTTAGTTCCTATATCTTTGAAGGCAACAGTTATCTCAGAACCTTTAACCTGTACTACCGTACCTTTACCCCACTGCTTATGAGCTATTTTATCACCAGGTTTAAAGTCTTCTTTACTCTCCGTATTTTTAAAGTCCTTGTTATCCTTTTTATTTATTCCCGTATAGCCTTTGAAAAATTCTTTTTCTTTATAGAATCCCCTACTGGCTGTTTTTTCTGTTAATTTATTTTGCTTGATATTTTTCTTGATTTCTCTTTGATCAAATAAATTCTCCGGTATTTCATCTATAAATCTGGAAACTGATCTTTCCATGGTTTTTCCGAAAACTCTTCTTGAGGTAGCATAAGATAGATATATTCTCTTTTTTGCTCTAGTTAATGCAACATAGAATAATCTTCTTTCTTCTTCAAGTTCTTCCTCATCGTCTCTCAAAATAGGAAATAAATTTTCTTCCATTCCTGCAATAAATACTAATTCAAACTCAAGACCTTTAGCTGCATGAGCAGTCATTATAGTAATGGCATCATCTTTATCCGATGTTTTATCAATATCTGTAAGGAGAGATATATATGCTAAAAACTCTTCTAGATTACTTTCTTCGTAATTTTCTTCAAAGTCCGCAACTGCAGAAACAAATTCTTCTATATTTTCAATTCTACCTTTACCTTCTATTGAGTCCTTATCTTTACCCAGATGTTCTCTATAGCCAGATTCTTTATAAACTTTTAGTACTAATTCTTCCAATGATAAGTCCTGATTTTTAGAAATTTTCTGATACTTTCTAATAAAATCAGTAAATTCTTTAAATGAATCTTTAGCTTTTTGAGATATACTTAAATTATCAGGTATCTCCGCCTGTTGAAATAAGGATATTTCTTTTTCATCTGCTCTTTTTTCTAAAGTTTCAAGAGTTTTCTTTCCAATTCCTCTTCTAGGTAAATTTATAACCCTTTTGAAACTGTAATTTTCATGAGGATTCTGTATCAATTTAATATATCCTAAAATATCTTTTATTTCTTTTCTACTGTAAAACTCCTGTCCTCCTACGATTTTATAAGGCATTCCTTTGAGTTTTAACTTATCCTCTATAGCTCTAGTTTGAGCTCTAGTTCTTACTAAGATGGCAATATCATTATATGGGGTTGCTCTTACAGTTCTTTCATTATAAATTCTCTCAACTATATAATCCGCTTCCTGGGTTTCATCCATTCCTTCAAAAAGTTGTATAAGACTACCTT
>JBEPWV010000014.1:0-11434 GCA_041642175.1 Clostridia bacterium | reverse complement strand
ATCTAGAGCAAGGCCTGTAAGTTCCTTACTTGTTTTTCCCGTAGTGTCTTCTAAATCAAAGTATATTTTATTATCTTCTTCTTTTGAGTATTCTTCCATTACATCCTTAAATAAGTCTTCAGCTAAAGATTCATCTCCAAACTCCGCCAGTGCTATAGAAGCTAAAAGTTTTGCTCTAGGACTTCCATCAATATCACTACTCTCAGCTAATTTTTGTAAATCCAGCAGTACAGGTTCTTTGTATGATGACAACCCTAAATAAGCGGATACAACTTCCTCTAAAGTAGAATCTTCTCTACCTAATATATTGTAAAAGTAATTTTTCATCAGATCATCATCAAAGTATCCAGTATCTAACATAGCTATCTTAGCAGTTAATTCAGCATCTCTATCGCTGTAAGGAAGTAAACTTATACCTCCCCCTTGAGAGGTTTTTTCATAATCACTTATATCTACGAATTTATCTACATAGGCATTTTCATCAAAGTTTTCTTTTATAAATTTTCTTGCCAGAACAGATGTGAGCTTCTGGTCTATTCTTTTTCCATGTACATATCTTAGGTCCATAAGAGTATTGTAAAACATGGATTCGCTTTCGTTAAAGAAGGTTACCTCTGCATTGGAGTAAACTTCATCAAAGGTTGTATCTTCTGACAGTTGATAGTATTCCTTATTGTTAAAGTATACCGTTGAATCAACAACTTCGAAAGTCTTTTCCACAGCATCCTTGTACTCACCACCGTCGGCGTAAACAGTTATTGTGTAGCTTCCCTTATCCAGCTCTTCTAAGGATATATTGGTGTAATCTCCTGCTGCACCCTCTTTAGAGAAGGATTTTTCTTCTCCAGTAGTATTATTTACAAGATCTACCTTATATGCTACAGTTTGACTTTCTTCTACCTCTTCCCCAAAAGATCTGAGGCTTATAGAAGGTATATCTTCAGTTATAAATTCCTTACTTATTATAGTGCTTACGTAAAAAGGTAGCTTAGCATTTATATTTATCTTAGATGAATAAGACTGCATATCTTCAGTAAATCCCTGGAAGGTTACCCTCCAAGAAGTTAGATTATCCGGCAATCTAAAGGATAAAGTTCCTTCACCTGCCTGGCTTAGGGTAATTGTCCTGAAGTAGGCAGTATCCTTAAATTCTCTTCTTACAGTATAATCGCTACCGTCTCCACCTCTTTCTGCCATTACTTCATTTTCAAAACTGTTGTAATCGTTGGATACATAGTCCTTTTTGATACCTGTAGAATACACTGGGGAATATAAATCAGCCAGTGGATCTACATCCTGTGGAAATAGTTCAAAATATGCTTCATCTACAACACTAACATTAATATTCGACTGAACAGGTTCCCCGTTATTATCTAAAGCTTTAATATTAGCAGTGACTATCTCTCCAGGACGGTAGTCCTTATTATCCGTAGTTAAAGATATGTCCATTTCCTTTTCTTCATATTCATAGCTTAGATTAGTAGCAGAAAATGTTTTAAATATATCTCCATTGTTAATATAAACACCTTGTATAAATACATTAGGCATGTAGGATTTTTTGAAATTCAACTCACCACTTACTTTGTCTGTGATATAGTATTCCTTAACACCGTCCTGCATTATCATTACAAGGAGTTTATCCTCTTCTACCTCTTCTTTTCTATCTCCGTCACTTCCCCTTTGCAAATAATATTGGAAGCTTTCTTCTTCTTTAAATCTGTACTGTTCCTTATCTTCTATTTCTATGGATAGACTATTGTCTTCCATATTAAACATATCTCTTTGATTGAATCGGTAGTAGTTTCTTTCTTCTATTTTGCTGCCGTCATCTTCAGTTAAAGTAACTATTACTTCAAAGTTGCTGTCAGAGTCTTTAATATAAGGTGCTTCCATTTCGTATCTTCCGTTTACCGTATCTATATTAAAGTTTTCACGCTGCTTAGATCTTTGTACGTATTCGTATTTAGTCTTTGTTACCTTATCTATCAAGTCGTAGTAGGTTCCTGTTTCTACTTTTTCATAGTATGTTTCCACTACCTTTATATTCACCTCTTCGTTAAGAGGAGCTCCCTTCATGTCTTCAAAGTCTTTATTTTCTGAGTTTATATATTTTTTTAAATCTATTTCGTTTATATTCACAGTAATCAAAGGTGTTTCTAAATCGCTGTTTAAGTCGGTAGTTATCATTTTAGTTTTAGGGAAAAATGTAAAGGTACTTATATCTGTAATTCTTTGGTCTTCTGCATCCCTATTATATGCTGACATTCGTCCGGAAGTAGGTCTCCATGAAGTTGTTTCTTGAGATGGAGTAATTAAAATTTCTGCATTTCCATTTTCATCGGTTTTAATAGTATTAGTACTTAATCCTGATAAATTAAAATCCATATTAAACTCCAAATTTGATGCAGGACTGCCGTCGAAAAATTCTGATGTAAGATTGTAAGTTATCTCTTCTCCTACCATAAGGAAGTCTTTATTGAAGTTTGATTCTAATCTATATATAGGTTTTGTATATTCTCTTATATAAATCTCTTTTTCCATTACAGTTTTATCATCATTAGTTAAAACCAGATTGTACCAACCGGTACTTAAATCTTCAAAGGAGAAGCTTTCTGTAAAGGTACCTATTTTATCTATTTTTATGCTTTTGCTTTGAATTTCTTTTTCACCGTAAACATTGGATATGAAGGTCAATGTGTAGTTATTAGAATCGGATTCATTCTTTGGTTTTACATATCCAAATATATTCACCTTATCCGTCGGTTGATAGGTACTTCTATCTGTAAAGAAATAGGACCAGTAGTCTTTAGAGTCCGGACTGTAGATGTTATTGTAAAATGGTCTGTAGCTATACTCCGTCCTCAATACAAAATCATTATATCCATCTGCAGATATAATCCCGTAGGTAATTCGATTTTCTTCCTCAGGAGTGTAATCTATTTGTGCAATCCCATCTGCTGCAGTGTTACCTTCAAAACCTCCTTCGAAGGACACATCTGCATCGTCAACAGATTCACCGGTAGCAGCATCGTTTAACCATATAAACTGAGAATCTTCAAGCTCTGCATTATATACCAACATATCGCTTACCTGAAGGAAGGTATATCTTTTAGTTCCCTTTAAAGTAGCTTCTGCAAGGTAGTAACCTTCATCCAACTCTTCTGGAAACTGCAGGCTTTGAAAAGATGAATAACCCTGCTCAACTTCAATAGGAGTAGTACTAAAGCTGCTTACTTCATTTAAGTATTCAGGTTTAGTATTTTCAAAATCTTCATAAATATACTTAATATTTCGAACCTCATCGAATTTTTTTACATCATTTAAGAAATTTTCACTAGAATCGAAACTGTAAAGATTAATATCAACTTCTTCATCCTTGAAACTTTCTCCTACAAAGGCTTCTAAAAAAGGAACTTGCATAGTAGTGAAGTTAGCAAAATTTTTATTCAATCTAAGTCTAGAACTTTGGGTTTCTCTAGTAGTAAAGCTAAAAGTATAATCTTCTTCTAAAGCTAAATCACTATCTTTAAGTTTAGCTCCAGCTTTCAAAGTTATGTTGTATCTGGTATCTTCTTCTAATTTTTCAGGAATGAATATCTCAATATTTCCGTTACTTTTAAACTCTCCTTCAACTTCAGGATAAATTTCAAAGGATTCTTCAAAATTTTCAATTCCTTCGTGGCTGAAGTTAATTTCAATCCCAGTCTCTAATGGAATGTAGTTGTGATCGTCTCCCGGGACAGTACCTATTACTCTAAGCTGACTTTTTGTTTGAAAAGCCCAGGTGTAGTCGGACTCTTCTTCCGTATCATTTAAAGCCACATTATAGATAGAGTTACTACTTAAAGGTTTATCAGGTATAATTTTATATTTTTTCCCGGATATTTTTTCGATTTCAAAATTTGTTTCTGGCTCAATAGACATATTTTCCATAATGAAATCTTCATCTATTTCCTTTTTAGAGTCCAGTTGAAGAGCAGAAGTCACATCTACTCCGGCAGTGTCCTTAAGCAGTGGGGTCACTGCGTAGGATTTATCCTTAAGGTCTACTGTCACAGGATTGCCTCCCTGTGAAACATCAACAGTCTCCTCTGTTTCACCATCTTCCAGTTCCGGATCATCTTCAATCCTCGTGCAAGCTGAAAAAACTAATATTAAACTTAAAATAATAAGTAAAATTCTCTTTTTCAAAATAATCACTCCTATCTATATATTTATATGTAATCAATTAATTAGCAATCCTTATCTTAATTATACTACTTAAGGGAATATTATCAACCGAAATAGATAGTTGTTACAATAAAATAAAAGCTTGATTCACTAAAAAACCAAGCTTAAATTTTTAATTCAATCTATTTAATTACGAAGTCTCCTGAAGTGGACTTGAAATATACTAAGCTTCCACCAGTTCCGTAACTACCCTCAATTGTGTCATCATGGATTCTATCGTAGTTAAGTTCTATGTCCGATTCTATATCTCC
This sequence comes from Clostridia bacterium, assembly GCA_041642175.1. Taxonomy (GTDB): domain Bacteria; phylum Bacillota; class Clostridia; order Tissierellales; family Dethiosulfatibacteraceae; genus UBA8670. The sequence goes on along the minus strand of JBEPWV010000014.1, from coordinate 6,953 downwards.
AGAAAGAGAACTGAATCTAAAATCAAAGCCCTGCAACTTATCCGTAATTAATCTGGCACTACCGGAAACGGATTTCATGTTAAAATCTTCTTCTATTTTGGATATATTTAAAGAAGCATCACCGGAAACAGTATCAAAATCTAAACTTCCTAAATCTCCTATAATATCTAAATCTCCAGATACAGACTTAGATCTTAAATCATTTGCATTAATTCCGATTAGCTTACTATCTCCAGACACAGTATCCAGCCTCAGGCTGTAAAGATTGGAATCAGAAACATCTATATTACCTGAAACACTTTTTAAACTAGCATTAGAACCTTTAACTTCACTTAATCTTATATTTCCAGATACACTATTTATACCAACATCATTAAACTCGATGCCTTCTACTGTAATTACACTGGTTATAGTATTAAGGTTAAAATCTTTATGAAACTTCTCAGGAATTAATATTTCTATATTCAATGAATTGTCCTTATAATCAGAAGAACTGAAACTTTTATCCGAATCAGAAATTCTTAAACTATTTCCGGATTCATTGATATATATATCTGGAGTAAAGTTGGACTTAATGGATCCTGTTAGATATATTTCTATCTCATCACTGTTGGATTTACTTATATTAATTTCATTTGAAAGTAATTCCAGTTCCAGTTCTTCTATATCTAATTCTGATAAATCTATTTTTTCTTCCTCATCAACAGAATGGCTTTTCTTAAAATCTAAAAACCAGGGCTTAGGAGAAAAACATCCTGTTGCTGTTATCATTACTATTACTACAAGAGCTATTATAATCAAACCTCTTTTTTTCATATCAACCACCTCACAATAAATATACAACAAACAAATGAGAAGATAATTAATCAAATATTAAAATAAGATTAAGACTGTTTTTAATATTTAAAATTTTCTTTCATAATATTATATATAAAAAACAGTAATATAAAAAGAAATATCTCCAATCCAACATTCCCGTTGTAATTACCTCATATTTATATTAGAATATTATATAGTTTAAATATAAAGGAAAAAGATAATTTATGAATTTAATAAAAGATTTAGAAGAAAAATTAAACCAGATAGCTCCATATATAATAAGGAAAGTAAAAAAATCAGAAGCCTTAGAATGGCTTCAGGATTTTAATAATAAATATGGTGATGAGGTAGATATATCTGTTATTGAGAAAGAAAGCGCAGGGGGTATTGTAGTAGTAGCTTTAGGATATAACCTCCACAAAACCAACTTTAAAAAAGAAGAAATGTCTATATCACCATACTACTTTTTTTCCAATATATATTATCAGAAAATGAATAAAATCTTAGAAGAACTTAAAGGAAAAGGATATAAAATCACAAGGATAGACGATGTACATTTAAAAAGTCTAGCCAATCTATCAGGTATAGGGTACTACGGTAAAAACTCAATCATTCACAATGATGAATTTGGAAGCCAGATGTTTTTATATGCTTTTACCACTGATGAATCCTTAGAGTGGGATGAAATAAATCATAAATTATCCGACTGTGGAGATTGCAGCATATGTGTGGAATCCTGTCCTAATAAAGCCCTAAAGGATTATAAACTTATAAGGGAAAAGTGCATAAGAAACTATACACTGGAAGGGAACTATATACCAGAAAATATAAGAGGTACCCTAGGATCTAGGCTAATAGGCTGTGATATTTGTCAGATAGAATGTCCAAAAAACACCGGTAAAAATGAAAACTTACCTGAAATGGATTTACCGGAAAGGGAAGTACTACTACCTGGGTTGTACCTGAGAAATTGGAAAAAAGGTCTTAAAACACATATAAGAAAGCTTGGAGCCTTAATAGGCACAAACTATGCTAGGACAAATAGAGTTATAGTTCAAAGCATTATATCTGCAGGAAATAGGAAAAATAAAAGTTTAATTAAGGAACTAAAAACCTTACAAAAACATCAAGACAAAAATATTGTAGAATACAGCATATGGGCTGTTAAAGAAATAAACAACGGGAGTGATAAGGATGAGTATTGAAAGCGTAAAAGAACAATTTCAAAATGAACAGTTACCTTTAGAGGTAATAGAAATGGATACCAGCACTGCGACTGTGGAGCTTGCAGCAGAAGCCCTGGGAGTAGAGCCGGGAAGAATAGCTAAAACTATGGCAATTCAAACAAAAGAAGAAAACCTCCTGGTACTGGCAAAAGGAGATAAAAGACTAGATAACAAAAAATTTAAAAAAGAATTCAGTTCAAAAGGTAAATTTATCAGCATGAATGACGTAGAAGACATTACCGGTCACCCTTTAGGCGGAGTATGTCCCTTTGGATTAAAAAATGATATGGATATTTACCTAGATGTATCTCTAAAAGAATACGACTATGTATATCCTGCAGGTGGTGGACCAAATACAGCTGTAAAAATAGGTGTTGATTATCTGGAAGAAGTTACCAAAGGTAAATGGGTGGATGTTTGTAAATAAAGACTCATAGATAATTATAAATATAAAAAAGTTTACCTAGTCGTATAAAAGGTAAACTTTTTATTAACTTTATATAGTTTTATAATTTGATCACTCTACCATCTTTCAAATAAAAATGAGGAATCCTATCTCTCAACATTGATAGGAAAAAGGTTGAACTTTTTCCACCCCAGGCAGACCAATCATCTAAGGTAATCTCATTATCTCCCTGAACTCCTAGAAGAACAACTTCATCACCTTCCTTACAGGAAACACCCGATGCATCAACCATAAGCATATCCATATTTACTGCACCTATCTGTTTACATCTTTTACCTGATATTAGTACTTCCATATTTCCACTAAGTTGACTAGGGATACCATCGCCGTAACCTACAGGAATGGTAACTACCTTAATAGGATGATCCGATACATAGGTTATATCGTAAGATACGCTTCGTCCTGCTGGGAATTCTTCTACCCTTGCTATTCGACTGTAAAGACTTAAGATACTTTTAGTATTGAAATTCTTATCATCTTTTACTATATGTTTCCCGGTCATAGATCCTATTAAAAGAGCACCGCATCTAACTAAATCCAAATCCGCATTTCTAAATTTTACAATAGCAGCACTATCTGAGATGTGTACTATTCCTGTTGGTATATTCCTTTTTTTCATAGATTCAACAAAGTTTGTAAATTCTTCTAGTTGGCCCATTGAGAACTCGTCATCTTCTGTTTCTGTACGGGCAAAATGACTGAATATCCCCTGGATTTTGATATGTTTCATTTGAGAAATAGATTTCATATGTTCTAGGGATTTTTCTGTAGGTAAAAATCCCAGACGACTTAGTCCTGTATCTAAAATAAAGTGAATTTTCACAGTTTTTTCATATCCTTTTCCTAGTTTTTCCAGTTTCTCTGCCGTTTCTAAATTCCAAATTGAAAAAGCAATATTTTTCTGAACCCCTATTTTAAGCATATCTAGTGTGTTGTAGCCCAATACTAGAATCTCAGGTTCCGGAAGAGCTTCTCTAAGTTCTAGAGCTTCCGGTACATTAGATACTGCAAAATTTGTAATTCCTTCATCCCAAGCAATTTTAGCTAAGGGAACTGATCCGCAGCCGTAGGCATTATCTTTAAGTACATCCATTAGGATTGTACCTTCAGTGATTCCTTCTTTTACTATGTTAATATTTTTAATATATCGATCTAAGTCGATGTTTATCCAACAAGGTCTAGTAAGCATAATAATTCCTCCTGTTTGAGTAATTAGTTTTATAAATATATTCTGTTTTTTATTATATCATAAAATTATCTGTTTCTTAATTAAAGAAAAAGCATATCAGGTGTTTATCCACCTAGATATGCTTCTTTTACTTTTGCGTCCTGAAGAAGTTCTTTTCCAGTTCCTTCAGCAATTATTTTTCCTGTTTCTAACACGTATCCTCTATCGGCTATTTCAAGAGCCTGCTTTGCATTTTGCTCTACTAATAATATAGTAGTACCTGCATTGTTTATGGTGTTTATAATGTCAAATATTTGTTCAACTAGTATAGGTGCTAATCCCATAGATGGTTCATCCATTAGAATCATCTTAGGTCTACTCATAAGAGCTCTTCCTATAGCAAGCATCTGTTGCTCTCCACCGGATAAAGTACCGGCTATTTGTTTATATCTTTCTTTAAGCCTTGGAAATCTTTTGAAAACCATCTCCAAATCTTCCTGTATCTCTCTTTTATCTTTTCTGATGAAAGCTCCCATCTGAAGATTTTCTGAAACCGTCATCTTAGAGAAAATTCTTCTACCTTCCGGTACGTGGGCGATTCCTAAGTCTATAATCTGATGAGGATGAATTTTTAACATATCTTCATCTTTGTATCTTATAATACCGTGAGTAGGATCGAGAATTCTTGATATTGTTTTTAAAGTGGTTGTTTTACCAGCACCGTTTGCACCGATGAGGGTTACTATTTCACCTTCATCTACGTGGAAGCTGAGCTGCTTTATTGCATGAATTTTGTCGTAAAATACATCTAAATCTTTTACTTTTAACATATCATCACCTACTCTCCTAAATAAACTCTGATTACGTCCGGGTTGTTTTTGATTTCATCAGGAGTTCCTTTTGCTATTATTTTACCGTAATCTATTACCACTATTCTTTCACAAATCCCCATTACCAGGTTCATATCGTGTTCGATTAATAAAATTGCTATGTCAAATTTATCCTTTATAAAGTGGATAGTTTCCATTAATTCTTTTGTTTCCTGTGGATTCATTCCAGCAGCCGGCTCGTCAAGCATTAGTATTTTTGGTTTTGTTGCTAGAGCTCTTGCTATTTCAAGTTTTCTCTGCTTACCGTAAGGCAGGTTTTTAGCTAAGGTGTCGGCATAATCTTCCATTTCAAAGATTTTTAAAAACTCTAAAGAATCTTCATCAGCCTTTTTTTCGCCCTGCCAAAATTTCTTAGTTCTAAATACGCCATTTAAAATATTATAATCAACCTCATAATGATAAGCTATTTTAATATTATCAATAACTTTTAAATCTTTAAATAATCTTATATTTTGAAAGGTTCGCGCTCCCCCGAGTCTTACTATTTGATAAGGAGTTTTTCCAATGGCATTTTTCCCATCTATATTAATACTTCCTTCAGTAGGTGTATAAACACCGGTAAGCATGTTAAATATTGTAGTTTTTCCTGCACCGTTTGGTCCAATTAAACCTACCAATTCATCTTTATCTACGGATATTTCAAAATTATCAACGGCTGTAAGGCCACCAAATTTCATAGTTAGATCTTTAGTTTCTAGTAATGCCATATCAATCACCGTCCTTTACTTCTTTTCTCGGAGAGAGTATCTGGTTGTATCTTAATTTGTGGAAAAACATCTTCATTGAAAATTCTGCTGTTCCAAATAATCCCTGTGGTCTAAATATCATCATAGCTACTAGCAAGAATGAGTAAATAAGCAATCTGTATTGAGCAAAGTCCCTTAGCGCTTCCGGTAGTATAGTAAGTACAATAGCTGCTATTATAGAACCTGTTAAACTACCCATACCACCTAATACTACTATTACTAATATTTCAACAGATCTCATAAATCCAAAAATGTTTGGATCTAAAAATGATAAGTAGTGGGCATATAGTCCACCACCAACGCCACCGAAGAAGGCTGCCGTTGAAAAGCCCAGTACCTTATAGAAGGTAGTAGGAATACCTACTGCTTCTGCAGCTATTTCATCTTCTCTTATAGAGATTATAGCTCTACCGTGTTTAGAGTTGGTAAAGGTATATAGAAAGAAAATTACAAATACGGTAATCCAAAAAATATTATCAAAATTAGTTAACCCTGGAATACCTGTAAGTCCCTGTGCTCCACCGGTGAATTTTATGTTATTAATAAATACTCTTATAACTTCACCGAATCCCAATGTTATGATTCCTAAGTAGTCTCCTCTTAATCTAAGAGAAGGAATACCAATAATTAAACTTACTAATAGAGAAACTACTCCAGCTGCTATTAGTGATATAATAAGTATTATAATATTCGGCATACCTATAATAGGTAGTTCCACACCACTTTCAATTATAGCCATTGCAGTAATTGCTGAAGTGTATGCTCCTGTAGCCATAAAACCGGCATGACCAAGAGCTAACTGTCCTAGAAATCCTGTAGCTATATTTAAACTTGTAGCTAAGATTATGTTGACACCGATAAATACTATAATACCAATATAATATCTGTTTAGAACACCATTACTTATAAGTATTTTCATAATAATAAATAAAACTACTATAGCGAGAAGGTTGATTAAATAATTTTTCAATATATTTTTTTTCATATCTCTACACCTTCTCTCTTTCGTTTTTACCAAGTATACCTGTTGGTTTTACAATTAGAACTAAAATTAATATTCCAAAAACTATTGCATCTGACCATTGACTGGAAATATATGCTTTAGATACGGTTTCTACCATACCAATTATGAATCCTCCAAGCATTGCTCCCGGGATAAGTCCAATTCCACCTAAAACTGCAGCAACAAAGGCTTTTAGTCCAGGCATTATACCCATAGTAGGGTAAACTTGAGTGTAAGCAATACTATAAAGCACACCACCAAGAGCGCCTAAGGCTGAACCTATAGCGAAGGTTATGCTTATTGTTCGATTTACATTTATTCCCATAATCACTGAAGCCTCTTTATCTTCAGATACTGCTCTCATAGCTTTACCAGGCTTCGTATTTTTAATAAATATATCCAAAACTATCATAAAAAAAACGGATAATACAATAGTTACTATTGTTACAGTTCCGATTTGGACTCCTGCTATATTTATAGGTCTCTTAGGAATAACTGTAGGCATAATCTTAGGATTAGCTCCGAATATTACCTGAGCTAAATTTTGTAAAAATAAACTCATTCCTATAGCTGTTATAAGGGCAGATATACGTGGAGCTTTCCTTAGAGGTTTGTAAGCAACTCTTTCTATAGTA
>JBEPWV010000013.1:0-12286 GCA_041642175.1 Clostridia bacterium | reverse complement strand
GAAATCAACTAATATAAAAGAGATGGTGAAAAATGCATAAATTTAAATTAAAAATAGGAAAAGATAAAATCGAATATAGTGTAAAAGAAGAGAACTTTTTAGGACTTTTAGAAAGTGATAAAATCCACATTAAAACAGAGGAGGAGATAATAAAATACTCCTTAGATAATCCTATTAAATCTGATAAGCTAAGAAATATTGTGAATAAAGGAGAAAAAGTCTGCGTAATTGTTTCTGATGTAACTAGAATGTATCAAAAACCCGACGTATTTTTACCTTATATCGTTAAAGAATTAAAAGCAGGTGGAGTTAACGATTCTGATATTTTCTTTCTCTGTGCATTAGGATCTCATAGAAAGCAGACTCCTGAAGAGCATAGAAAAATTCTAGGTGACAAACTATACGGAAAATATGAAATCATCGACCACGACTGTGATGATGAATCTAGTTTAGTATCCATTGGTACCACATCTAGAGGCACTCCTGTAGAAATCAACAAACTGGCTGTAGATGCTGATAGAGTTGTAACAACAGGGGCCGTTGTATATCACGTAATGGCCGGATGGGGTGGCGGAAGAAAATCCATACTTCCAGGAATTTCTTCCAGGAAGTCAATAATGACTAACCATGCACACTCTATTACAAATACTCCCGGTAAAGGACCAAATCCTGAATGCGACAGTGCCCTTTATGAAGGTAATCCTTTAAATGAGGATATGGTTGAAGCTTCAGAAATGCTTAATCCCGACTTCATGTTTAATGTTATACTTGGTCAGGATCGTATTGTGGATGCTGTTTCTGGAAATCTTACTTCTGCCCACAAAGTAGGTTGCGAAAAAGTATCTAAAGAAAATGATTTTTTAATTGACGAGTTGGCAGATATGGTTGTTGTTTCTGCTGGAGGTTTTCCTAAAGATATCAACTACTATCAATCAACTAAAGCTATGCTAAATTCAATGAGAAGTGTAAAAAAAGACGGAGTTATTATTATCCTGGCGGATTGCAGCGACGGAATTGGAAATCCAGAAGTTAGTTATATTATTAATAATTTTAAAAATAATATGGATCGAGAAAATGAATTAAGAAAAAATTATACTATTTCAAAATATATAGGTTTTGAATCAGCCTGGCATAGTGAAATGTATAATATAATTTATGTTTCTTCTATTGAACCTTCTCTAATAGAGAACATTCCAATTACTGTGGTTAGTTCACTAGATGAAGCATTAGAAAAAGCTAAAAAAATTAAAGGTTCCCTGGATATTAAAACATATGTAATGCCGGATGCCTCTGTGTTTCCAGTATTGAAATAAATAAAAAGGTTTTAGCTGAGAAATTTATCCTTTCCAAAGCTAAAACCTTCTTTTTATTTTTCTTCTACCATTAGAGTAGACATTGAATACCCTTCGTGTAGGCCGGAAATTATAGTATTCATACCAGATCTGGTATATATCCCCTTAAATTTTTCATTATACATATATATACCATTTATATTATTGAAGGTATTGTATTTTAATTTGCCATCTTTATATATAATATTATTTATTTTTGATTCTTCACAAAATTCCTGTATTATATAATCTTCTTCTACGTATGTTTCAAGTATATTTTCCCACTGGGTTGAATTATAGTCTTTTCCTGAATAAACTCCTTTTGATGCATAAAAGTCCACAGGTTTTATTATATATTTATCCTTGTAGTATATGTAATCTTTCCACTTATCATCTCTATTCAGCGTCTTAGTATAGGGTATATGTTTATCTATATATTCTATTTCTTCTTCATTTAAATACTTTTTAAATCTTTCATCATGTAGGACTTGGAAAAATTTTTTGGTGTGAATTATCTGACTTTTAATAGGTCCTATAATACAGGTTTTTCCGGATAATACTCCTTTTACAAAATTTTCAAGTTCATCATAATTATCCATCAAATCCTTTGTAACAAGTCTTCTATATATTATATCTATCTTTTTATCTTCATAGTATAAATCTCCATTATGGTAGTCCAGGTCTCTTCCATCTATTATATAGCAGTTATAACCGGCCTTTTCAAAATATGTTTTGAATTCTTCTATTTCAATTTTTGTTGTTTTATCAAGCAAGTCAACTATTCCAATATTTGTATTGGATTTATCTTTAATCTTTTCATTTCTATTTTCTTTATATTCCGTATAAATTTCCTCTACTGTATCTATCCAAGAATCAAACAGCTCAAAGTGTTTAAACTTGTAGTTTTTAATTTCCTTTAAAGGTTTTGACTGTAAAAGTATTCTGCTTAATTCTTTATCTTCATTCATAGCTGAAGAACCGTCAGCATTTAGTTCGCAGAATTTATAACTATTTCCGTAGTAAAAAATATCAAATCTTCCCATCGGGACATTTGTTTTATAAAAATGAGGAGCTTTTATTAATTCTTCTAATTTTTCATCAAATTCAAAAAGCTCTCTAACTTCTTTTTCTTCCAAGTATAAATCAATAGATTTATTAACAATTTTAAAAATATTTTTTGTAAGATTGTTTATGTTTTCTATGTCTTTTTTCGAAAATATCCTAGGTACGTAAAGATAGGGTACTGGATTTCCTTTATATATTGCTTTTGAACTTCTAACTTTTTTATCAATTTCTTCTGCATCCGCTAAATACTCTTGAGGATTTTTAATTATGTTTCTTGAAATTTTATTTTGTAAATTTAAGCTATCTATCAATCTAATCAGTCCTTTAATATATTTTTTGCTGTGATTTCATTCAACAAGTTATCTTTATCATCTATCTTTTTCAATTTATGAGCCATTGACTCATGATTTTTTATTAACTCTTCTAATTCTTCAAGATAAATGTTTTCTTCATCTTTTAAATGAAATTTAGCATCTTCAATTAATTCTTCAACAAATTCATCCATATTAATATCCTTGTAACTACAGTGAAGATCTTCTAATAACAGTGTGTTTAAATTGTTTATGTCTTCATTTTTATATTTTAAAGATATTTGGTAGTATTTTTCTAAGTTCTTACTGTTGTAAAATATACCTTTAAGTAATGATAATAAAGATAAAAAGTAAGGATATCTAATAGAGTCGGCTACACGAATTTCAATATAGTTTTTTAGTCTTACATCAGGAAATACCATTCCTAAAATATGTTCTACATCTTTTTTCTCAAAATTATTTTCATCATAAATATCAATGACTTTATTTCTTTGAGTGCAGAAAGTTCTTCCTTCATTTATTATAAATATAGGCTCTGAGTTTAGTATATATTCGGCATAATCGTCAAAGGTAAATTTCTTGTCTAAGCTTCCCGGCACGGATTTCGATCTTTTAATATCAGTGTTTTGCCATACTTTAATTCTCAGATTGTTCTTTTCATATATCTTTTTCTCAAAAACGGGAGTAGCATCAAATAATCTGGAAATAAAAGGTGTAAGAAAGTTTGCAGTTCTAAATTTTTTGATAAAGTCTTCCTCATCTTTGTAATCAATTGCTACGTGTAATGATGCTGTGCCCTTCATCATATTGTGGCAGAACTCGCCTTTCCCTTTAAAATAATCGTACATCATACCGTATCTTTCTTTAGGAAGTAATTCTAATTCATCAATTTTAGTGTTTGGGTGATACCCAATAAGAATTAAATCTTTATTGTCTTCTATCACCTTATATACATCTTCTAATATTTTTATGTAATCTTCTTTTACGTCTTTTATATTTTCATAAGCTTTTATACTGAACTCAAATTGTCCTCCCGGTTCAAGAGTGATAGTACTGCCGTCCTTTATTATTCCTAGAATATTATCACCTTCTTTTGATAGAACTTCCCATCCCAAATCCAGCATTCTAATTAGTATATCTCTCTGACCGCCTTCTTTACTGTAACTTATACTCTTTAATGTGTTCTTATCTACCAAAAAATGTTCGATTTCTAATCCCAGATACTTGTTATCATCATGTATACATTTGTCAAAGTATAATTTTATTTTTTCTTTAAGTATATTTTTTTTATCCATTTTTTCCCCTCTTTGTATGTTAAACAGCTAATTATTTATTGTCGATTTTATATATATTCTATACTAAATTTGGAATAATTCAATTATTTAAATATTAAGTATTAAAAAAGAAGTCCAATTTTACAAAGTGAACTCCTTATATACTTACCTAATTTCAAATTCTTTATTCTCTGGATTATATGATTCTTCTGGAGCATTTTTAAAAAATATCCCGGTAGCTATAATAATCATTATAGTACATATCATGAAAAGGTTATAATATTTCATAATTTCTAAGGCGATTCCAGCAACAAAAACTCCTAGTGGTGATACTACCTGCATACTAAAGGAATATGCCGACAGAACTCGAGCTCTGACCTTATTTGGTATCATCAGCTGCAGGTTGGTATTTATACTTGTGTTAATAAAGGCATTTGCAATTCCAAACATTATTAAAAGTATAAGAAAAATTCCGAACAGGTATAAACTTCCAATACCAAAGGTCCTTATAGTCCATGGATAGAAAAATATTCCTATTACTAAAAATAAACTAGCCTGAGCAGTTAAACCGTATAATACTATTTTCTTTTTATTTAATTTTTCGGATACAATAGAGAGAAGAATATTTCCAGTAAATAGTCCAATCATAATTGATGCTTGTAAAATTCCAAATTGATTATCTGTAAAGCCTATGCCTTCTATAAAAATATAAGGCATAATAACAGTGATAGATGCTATTCCAAAGAAGTTTGCTACTGCTGCAAAGTATATTAAAGGTAAAATCCCCTTAGCTTTAACTAAAAAAATAAAGCCTTCTATTAAGTCTTTTTTTGTTTTTTCTACTGTAAGTTGTTGACTCTTTTCTTGGGGATAGTACTCTATAAAAATTTCGCTAACTGCAGAAATAATAAATGACACTCCATTGATAAATAATACCATTCTAATACCAAAAAATCCAAATAAAGCAGCTCCTGCTATAGGTCCTATAATGTATGTTGCACTGTTTATGCTACCTAAAACAGAGTTTCCTTTAAGTAAATCTTTCTTTGCAATAATCTCCGGTAGCATTGCTGATGTGGATGCATCAAAAACTGAAGCCAGGACTGACAAAAAAATCTGCCCTATGAATAGTACTAATAAAGATATATATCCATTGATTACCGACATTGCTAAAATCATAGAAATAACACCGCAGAAAAAATCCATGACAACCATAATTTTTTTTCTATTAAAATTATCTCCTATAACTCCGCCTAAGGGCATTATAATAATTCTCGGAAGTAGTTGCACAAAAGCAAAAGTTCCCATTGCAAATCCAGAACCTGTTGTTCTTAAAATATATAATGGAATAGCAACATTTTGTATTCCGCTACCCAATAAAGATACAATTCTCCCTGCTGCATAAAGAATAAAGTTTTTACTGAATAATTTCCCCATTATTTTCCCCTTAATATTCATTAATAAATTATGAAGTATATGTTAAGATTTTATTAAAAATAATTTTTTTTGTCAATAAATAACAATTTATTTATCAAATTGTTAATATTTTCATGCGTATTATTTTTATATAGTGTATTTTAATAGAAATTTATTGCATTTAAAAATATATCTATGTATCATTGAACAAAGGAGACTTAAATGAAGAAAATTATATTTATTGGATTAATTTTAATCTTATTATTTGTATTTATTAATGTCCCTGTGCTAACTCTAGAGCATTTTCAGAATGAAAGCATAGTTATGACTTTTAAGGTAGCTGAAGAAGATGAGTTTGTAGTTAAATGGATTCACTCTGTAGAGTTAACTCCTTGGGAGGAGATTTTTAGAATAGACTCAGAAAATAACATCATTCTCGACCGAACTAGATTTCAGCAGTTTGGAGCTGGAGTTCCTGATTTTGCCGGAAAAACTGTAGAAATTAAAGATGGTTACATAACCTACGGTGAAATAAATCAAGAAATACCTCTTTTACCCTACGGTATATCAAGTTTTGCTGAACACACTTTTGTATTCAAAGATTCTGAGTATAAATTGTATAAATTAGTCCCGGACGGGGATAGAATAAATATATATACTGAAAAAATAAGCTTAATTGAATATCTTTATAGAAAAATAATCCTCAGATAAAACTGAGGATTATTTTAGAGGGGATTTATATTTTTTTATATTGCTAACTTTCTTTTTTGTGTTCTTTTATATAATACTATTGAACCGAAAATTACAAATCCAACTATATCTGTTGGTAATCCCGGTATCATCAATAGTAAAGCTCCTACAAATAACATTCCTCTATTTATAATACTTATTTCGCTAATTAAATAACCTTCTACTGCAGCTGCTAGTGAAACAACTCCAACTACAGCTGTAACAGCAACTATTCCTATAGTAACAGGAGTAGCATTTATCATAAGCAGTTCCGGTGAATATGCAAATATATATGGAACTACAAATCCTGCAATTGCTAGCTTTACTGCTTGTAATCCTGTCTTAGTTGGATTACCCCCTGCTATTCCGGCTCCAGCAAAGGCAGCTAATGCTACTGGTGGAGTAAGATTAGCTAGTATTCCAAAGTAGAAAACAAACATATGTGATACCAACATTGGTACTCCCATTTTTGCTAATGCTGGCGCTGCCATAGTTGCAGTAATTATATAAGCTGGTATTGATGGTAGTCCCATTCCTAATACTATGCATGCTATCATTGTAAAGAATAATGTTAGGAAGAGTATTCCATTTCCTAAGAACAATATTGCTCCAGCTAATTTAAGTCCAAATCCTGTTAATGTTGCAACTCCTATAATAAGACCTACAATTGCACAGGACATTGCTACACCTAGGGCAGTTCTTGTACCCTTCTCAAGGGAATTAATGATATCTATAAACATTCCTTTTGTTTCTTTTTTTATAATTCTAACAATAAGGTTAAGTACTACCGTGGTAATAATCGAGAAAAATGCTGCGTTTATAGGAGTTCTTCCTTTTACGAGCATATATACTAATATTACTATTGGTATAAGTAAATATCCTCTTTCCTTTAATACATCCATTACTCTTGGAAGATCTGATTTTGGTAATCCTTCTAATCCTCTTCTTGAAGCTCTGAAATGAATCATCATAATAATACCTAAATAATATAAAAATGCTGGTATAATTGCGCTTATTGCTATAGTAATATAAGCTACTCCTAAGTATTCCGCCATTATAAATGCCGCTGCTCCCATAACCGGTGGAAGTATTTGCCCTCCACAAGATGCTGCAGCCTCTACTGCTCCGGCAAATTCGTTTTTATAGCCTATTTTCTTCATTAAGGGTATAGTAAATGCACCCGTTGTAACAACGTTGGCTATTGCACTACCATTTATTGATCCTAAAAATCCACTTGAAACAACTGCAACCTTTGCCGGACCACCTTTACTAGATCCTGCAATTGCCATAGCTAAATCGTTGAAAAACTGTCCCATTCCTGAAGATGTCAAAAAAGCTCCAAATAATATAAACAAGAATATATAAGTAGATGATACACCAATAGCTATACCAAAAATACCTTCAGTTGAAAGATACATATATTCAGCTATTTGTGTAATATTATATCCTCTATGAGCTACAATATCTGGAAGACTACGTCCAAAATATGCATAAGCTAAGAAAAGTGATGCAAGAAATACTATTTCCTTACCTACTATTCTTCTTGCTGCTTCCATTAAAACTAATATCGCCATTATTCCAAAAACCACATCAGTTGTATTAGGCATTCCTGCTCTTAAAACTATAGCATTGTAGTTAAAGAAAATATATCCTCCCAATACTATGGAAATAATAGAAAATCCCCAATCGACTATTGTGGGCCTATCTTTTCTTGATTTATCTCTAGATGGATAAAGCAAAAAAACTAACCCCATAATAATACTAGTATGTACAGCTCTATGAACTAAAGTAACTAAAGCACCCTGCCAAGCTGTATAAAGATGAAATAATGCTAAACCTACAGCGACGAGGAAAACTACCATTCCCGGAAAAGTATCTCTTCCAAATTTTCTAAATCTAGATTCTGTATCATACTTTTCAAGAATTTCATTTTGGTCTATCTTTTTTTCTTTTACTTCAATTCCTTTTTCTTTATCGTCTTTCATATAACCTCCTAAAATTAAAACTTCCCTGAATAAATTCAGGGAAGTATATAATTTATTCTAAAACGCCTGCTTCTTTATAGTATCTTTCTGCTCCTGGATGTAATGGTATAGGCATACCTTCATCAAATTTTTCAATATCAATATGATCAGCAGCACTATGAGTGTCTCTCATTGCTTGAAGATTTTCAAATAATGTTTTAGTGATGTCGTAAGCTACCTGTTCTGGTACTTCCGAGTTAGTTATAAGTATACTTTTAACTGCTGCAGTATATACATCTTCTTCGTTATCATATGTTCCTGCTGGTATGATTTCAGAACTGTAGAAAGGTACTTGTTCAGACAAAGTTTCTACCATTTCAGGTCTTATCGGAACTATTACTACGTCATTTGTTGTCGCTAAATCCATTATCGTTGAATTTGGTAATCCTGATGTTAAGAAAGCCGCATCAACGGTACCGTTTTTCATTTGCTCTACTGATTCTGCATATGATAGGTAATCTTCATCAATATCATCGTAAGTAATACCGTGAGCTGCTAATACGTTTCTTGCATCTACTTCTGTACCACTACCTGGTGCTCCAACTCCAACTCTTTTACCAGCTAAGTCTTCTATTGACTCAATTCCTGTTCCTTCAACGGTAATTACCTGAACAAAATTTGGATATAATGATGCTATACCTCTAAGGTTTTTAAATTCACCTTTTTCAGAGAAACTTTCAGTTCCTTCGTAAGCAAAGCTTACAACATTATTCATTGCAAGTGCTAGATTAGCTTCATTATTACCTATTTTTGTTGAATTTACTGCAGATGCTCCAGTTGATTCAACTGATGCGTTAGCATATTCTAAATTCTCATTAATAAGATTTGCTAAAGCTCCACCTAATGCAAAGTAAGGTCCTGAACTTCCACCTGTAAGTATTGTTACAAATTGATCTTCTGCTGGCTCTTCACCTTCTGCCGGTGCTTCCGGTTCTTCAGCTGGTTCGCTTGAACAACCCGTAGCTACTAAACTAAATGCTAATATAATTACTAATAATAAAGAAAATTTTCTCATAATTTTTTAATACCTCCATTTGATTTGTATTAATTCTATTACAAGAAAACGTTTTTTATAATTCTTTTTGGTTAAGTTACATTATAATCTTGATAAGCTGCATTATGTAGTTTTATAAATTCAACTATATATTTAATTTGTGTTTGAAATCTTTAAGATAACTCCTACTTACAGGGATTTCTTTATCTTTAAAGTGTTTTAATCTTAACTTAAAGGTATAGTTGAACCAGGGTATTATTTCATTTACGTAGTCTAAATTTACGATAAAACTTTTGTGGGTTCTAATGAAAGATCCATCTGATTGTTCCATAAATTTCTTCATAGTCATATACATATAGTATTTCTCTTCTTTTGTATATACCTGTATCTTGTTGTCAGCATACTCTAAATATATTATATCCTTTAATTTAACTAAATATATTTTATCAGATTTTTTTACTGCTATTTTATCAATTTTTTCATCTTTTATTTCAACTACATTAACATCTGGTTTTTCCAAGTTTTTTCTAGCTCTATCTATACATTTTTTTAATCTATCTTCAATAATTGGTTTAACAATATAATCTACTACTCCCATTTCAAAGCCTTTAACAGCATGTTGATCGAAAGCAGTAGCTAAAATAATTTGGGGTGGGTTTTTCATTTCTAAAATTTTTCTAGCAATTATCAAACCACTATCTGTTTGAAGATTAATGTCTAGAAATATAAGATCAGGTTTTAATTTTTTAACTAGGGGTATTACTTCGTCTCCTCTTCCTGTTTCTCCGCATACTTCTACATCGTTATATTTATCGAGAAAGTATTTGAATTCATCCCTTATATACTTTTCGTCATCAACTAACAGCACTTTCATTTTTTACCTCTTCCCACAATCTATTATGTTTTAAGCAGGGTATTTTCACTATAATTTTTGTCCATTCTCCCTGGTTTGATTTTATATCAAGTTGATAATCCTTTCCGAATTTTCCTATTAATCTTCTATTTACATTATATAATCCTATAGACTCAACTTGTCTAATTTTATCATCAGTTATTGTAGCTATTTTTTCATCCGATATACCCACACCGTTATCGTAAATAGTAATATATACATTATCTCTATAAGCTTCACCATCTATAACTACCTTGCCACCTTCTTTTTTTGTCAATATACCGTGTTTAATTGCATTTTCTACTAAAGGCTGCAGGGTAAGTGGTGGCAGTAAGCAATCTAAATTTTCATCTATTTTATATATTACTTCTAGTTTATCTTCAAATCTGGCTTTTTCTATTTCTACATAAGATTTAACATGATTTAACTCCACATCTATAGTCACAAGATCTCTTTCTATAGTAAGGTTATTCCTAAAGTGATTACTTAAATGCAAAATTAAATCTCTAGCTTTTAATGCATTTGTCCTACACAGCGAAGCTATTACCGTTAGTGAATTAAACAAAAAGTGAGGATTTATCTGCGCTTGAAGAGCCTTTAATTCCGCTTCAACTAAAAGTTTAGAATTTTCCTCAAGTCTGTTAATTCTAATTTGGTTTGAAATTAGTTTCGATAATCCCCAGGCAGTTTCTTTATCTATTTCCGTCATAGAGTTTTGCGGGTATTTATAAAACTTCATAGTACCAACAATTTCTTCACCATCTTTTAAGGGAGTTATTATTGCAGAATTTAACATGCAATTTTTAACCTCACAGTTTCTTTCACTGCATCTATTCATCTGTATCATACTACCTTTTGTAAGTACTTCGAAGGTCGATTTTGTAACTATAGGTTTCCCCACTCCATGCCTAGGAGTAGTTGTCCCGGAGTGAGCGATTATAATATCCTTATCTGTAATTGTAACGGCATCAAAATCCGTCATTTCCTGTATAGTATCAGTGACATTGTTGGCATTTCCTAGATGGAGTCCTCCTTTTAGATAAGGAAGAATTTTATCCACTATATTTATGGAAAGATTTACCTGTTCAGCTCCAATTCTCTCTCTATCTTTATTTATATTAGCAATAATCAAGAATAATAGAGCAAGACCTATAGAGTTAATTAGCGCCATAGGAACCCAAATATTTTTCACAAGTTCTACAGCCATTGGGTAAGGTCTGGAAAAAATCAAAACTGATATTTTTCTCATACTTTCACCAATTATTCCAACTAAAGCAGCATAGGCCCATATATTTTTTTTGTTCTTAATTTTCATTCCAATTAACCCTGCCATCAATCCCTCTAAAGGAACAGATACAGCACAGGCAACTTGTGTGAACAATCCTGTAGGCATAGTATACCTGTGTATGCCAGCTATTAGTCCAGCAAGAAATCCAACAACAGGACCTCCTAAAATTCCCCCGGTGGCTACACCTATAATCCTGGTATTTATTAAAGCACCGTCAAATTCTACGCTAAGATAGGTACCAATAATTCCAAAGATACCAAAAACTACCGAAAGAACTAATTTATCCTTTAGGCTTACAGGCTTCTTATTTATCAATGCTCTAGCAGTCTTTAAATTTGATAATATAAATGTAAAAATAAACAAAGTACCAAACTTATTTGCTAAGTTAGTTATTAAAAATGCATAATTTTCCATATATTTCCTACTTACTATTATTTATTATATTTTTCTATGTGTATATTTTCTTTTTTTAGATTATTTAAATCATAAGGTTCTTTTTCTTCAGCCGGATATCCTACTGCCAGCATAGCCAGTACTTTTTTACTAGTAGGTATATTTAAAATTTCCTGAACCAATTCTCCTGAATCTATATCTTTTTCATAATCTAATTTTCTGTTTCTTATCTGTACCCAGCATGAGCCTAAACCCATTTCATGACAAGCCAAGTGTAAATATGATATTGCTGCAGATCCATCTTCAATCCATACATCATTATCTTCTTCATCTACCGACACAACTATAGTGAGGGCTGAATCTGCTATCATTTTTCCTCCATGAGGTTTAACTTCTGATAACTTCTTCAAAGATTCCTTATCTTCAACAAATATAAATTCCCAGCCTCTTTTGCTTTTTGATGTTGGTGATAGTAGTGCTACATTCTTAAGATCCTCAATTTTTTCTGATTCAATTTTCTTATCTTCAAATTTTCTAATGCTTCTTCTTGTTTTTAGTAAATCTAATAT
>JBEPWV010000012.1:0-12721 GCA_041642175.1 Clostridia bacterium | reverse complement strand
CAGATATTGCAAAAACTTACTATGGTGATAATTATGATTATGTGAGAAAATCAGTAGAAAACAACAGCAGCGTTAACTATGTACTAAAAAATGAAAAAGTTTTAAGAATTAATAGTGATGGCCTTCTTGAATTTTACAATACAGCAGAAAGTACTATAGGAGAAAATGATGTATATAGAAGTTTTCTACTAGCCTTAAAATTTACGGAAGATTTTTTAGGATATCCGGAAAATGCATATCTAGCTAAGGTAGAAAATATTCAGATAGATGGAAATTATGGATTCAGATTTTCTTTTGACTATAAAATTCTAAATAGACCTATAATATTTAGCCAGGTTAGAGATGAAAGAGCTTTAGAAATAGAAGTAGTAGGAGAAGAAGTAGTTTTATATAAAAGATTCATAAGGGTTATTGATTTATCCGACCCTGCTTTAATGGAAGAGAAAACTGCAATGAATCCTGTTGACATTCTTAGAGAAAACATTGAACTTCTGGCTTTGATTCAAATAGAAGAGGGAAAAGCCGACCTAGAGGATGAAGATATAATTCAAAATAGAATTTTAAACTCTATTGAAGAAATATATTTAGGATACTACGACCCATCGAGAAAATTAAGCGAACAGCTTATAAGAAGTGTTTGGGTTATGAAAACACAGAATGAAAGATATATATTTAATGCAATAACCGGAAATCTAATTGAGATACAAAATATAGACTGAGGGATATTATGAATTGGAATAAAGCAAAAACAATACTTATCATTGCCTTTGTCATACTTAATCTTTTTTTGTTTTATGAAGTACAGGAAGCAAATAATGAAAGCTATGAAGGATTAAGTGATGAGTTTATAAATCATGTGGAGAATAAACTACTAGAAAAAAATATACATATAGAAACAGAGGTGCCAAAAGAAATATTCAGAAGACCACTTTTAGAAGCAGAGTACTATCTTGTAACTGAAGAAGATGTAATTAAATACATAGGAGAGGAATATGAGGAAGAATTAGAAAACACTTTATTCACTAATGAAGAGGGTAGTTATGTTAGAATTGAAAATAATAAGAAATTAACTTATAATATAAGAGATGTAAATGGAAATTTGGAGATTTCAAAAGAAGAGGCTCTTCAAATTATTGATGAATATAAAACAAATCAAGGAATGGACATTAGTGACTACGAATTGGACATAATTGTAAAAAAAGATAATATATACGAAGTTACATATAAAAGGTATTATGAAGGGAGCTTTTTAGAAAACGACTACTATAAGTTTATAATAGATAATTTAGGAGTTGCAGGATTTGAAACACAGAGAATAAGTAAGATAGAACCTAAAGAAGGGTTGATAACCCTTACATCAACCTATGAATCCTTGTTAAGATTAAAAAATGAAAATCCAAAAGAAAAAATTGTAATAAAAAAAATAGAAATATGTTATTATACAGATGAAAATATAGAAGGATGGGAAAATATAGTCAGAGCAAATATGGATCCAACTTGGAAAATAATAACAGAGAGTGGAAATATTAAATATTTGACAGAAGTTGAATAGGTATTGAAATATTTTTCTATTTATTATACTATGAAATTTATAATATGTTAAAAGGAAGGAAATATGACAAAGTTAGTGATAGAAGGTGGAACAAGATTAAAAGGCAAGGTTAATATAAGTGGCTTTAAAAATGCGGCTTTAGCAATAATAGCCGGCACAATACTTTCAGATAAAAAATGCGTTATTGAAAATTTACCTGTAATTAAAGACGTAATAGTATATAAAGATATATTAAAAGAATTAGGCGCCGAAGTTGAATTTACAGAAAAAGGAAAATTGACAGTAGATGGAAGCGGTATAAAAAATTGCAATTTATTAAATGGATTGACTAAAAAATTAAGAGCTTCTTATTATCTTCTTGGGGCAGGTTTAGGAAGATTTAAGGAAGTTACAATTTCATATCCTGGAGGTTGTGATATTGGAGTTAGACCTATAGATCAGCACATAAAAGGACTGGAAGCACTAGGCGGAGAATTTACAATAGAAGATGGATTAATAAGTGTAAAAGCAGACAGATTGGTTGGAACAAAGATATATCTGGATGTGGTAACTGTTGGAGCGACTATAAATATAATGCTGGCAGCAGTATATGCTGAAGGCAAAACGATAATTGAAAATGCTGCAAAAGAACCTCATGTAGTAGATGCAGCAAACTTCTTAAATGCAATGGGAGCAGATATTAGAGGGGCAGGTACCGATGTTATTAGGATAAACGGTGTCGAAGAACTTCACGTTTGCGATTACAGCGTAATACCAGACCAGGTAGAAGCAGGAACATATATGATAGCAGCGGCTTTGACAAAAGGAGATGTTATTATAAATAATGTAATCCCTAAACATTTAGAACCTATAACGGCAAAGTTAAAAGAAATGGGTATGGGTATAGAAGAATACGGCGACTCATTAAGAGTTTTTTATAATAAAAAGCTAAAACCTGTAAACATTAAAACCCTGCCTTATCCCGGATTTCCAACAGACTTGCAACAGCCTATGACTGTTCTTTTATCTACTATAGAAGGCGATAGTATAGTTATAGAAAGTATTTTCGAAAGTAGATTCAGATATATAGATGAGTTGTTAAAAATGGATGTTAATATTAAGGTAGATGGAAGAAAAGCAGTGATCAAGGGAGTAAAAAAATTAAAAGCTGCTGAAGTAAAAGCAACAGACCTAAGAGCAGGGGCAGCATTAGTATTAGCATGTCTAGCTGCAGAAGGCACATCAACAGTACGGGATGTATATCATATTGACAGAGGCTACGAATTCATTGAAAATAAATTTATGAATTTAGGAGCTAAAATGAAAAGAATTGAAGAGACTGAAAACGACTAATCTTAGCTGATGGAAACATCAGCTAAATTTAATAACGGAGGAAATATGGGACTTAAATTTTGTTCTCTGTTTAGCGGTAGCGACGG
The DNA here is from genome assembly GCA_041642175.1 of Clostridia bacterium. Lineage (GTDB taxonomy): Bacteria > Bacillota > Clostridia > Tissierellales > Dethiosulfatibacteraceae > UBA8670. The sequence continues at coordinate 9,751 of JBEPWV010000012.1, read as the reverse complement.
AAACAGCCAGTATGTAGAATATAAAAGCACTAGAATTCTTATAGATTCAGGAATGAGTGGAATAAAAGTTCAAAAGCAACTTAATAATATAGATGTAAATCCTAATGAAATACAGGCTATTTTTATAACTCATGAACATATAGACCACATTAAAGGAGCAGGAGTGCTTTCAAGAAGATTTGATATACCTATCTATGCAAACGAAAGAACCTGGGAAGCTATGCTTCCTAAAATAGGAAAAATGGAAGATAAGAATATCAAAACATTTGAGACAAATAAAGAGTTTGCTTTCAATGACTTGAGTTTAAACTCTTTTAATGTTCATCACGATGCAGTAGAACCCGTTGGTTTCACAGTAACTAACAGCAAAAAAAAGATATGTATGCTTACGGACACTGGGGTGGTAGATGAAAACATTAAATATAATTTAGAGGACTTTGATTTACTCCTATTAGAAACGAATCATGATGTGGAAATGTTGAAGGTAGGATCCTATCCTTTTTCACTAAAAAAAAGAATACTATCAAAATTTGGACATTTATCTAATGAAACTGCTGGATATTTTCTAACTAGCTTACTAAAAGATAGGGAAGAAATTGTTTTGCTAGGGCATTTAAGTGCAGAAAATAATTTCCCTGAATTAGCTGAAAAGACAGTGAACAATATACTAGAAGAAAAGGGAATAATTCCAGGAAAGAATGTTAAAATTGAAATGACTTATAGAGATAAAGCTGGAAAAATCTACATTTTAAAATAATATTTAAGGATAATTTAAGATAAATTTATTAACCTAGAGATATGATACCAAAGGAGGTAATCGTATGGAAAAATATTATGAAAATAAAGTAAAACAAAAAAGTGAGGAAAGCCCAGTTGAAACAAAGGCTAATAATACTGAAATAAAAAATAATGAACCAAAAAAGAAAAGGAAAAAGGGCTTAACATCATATTTTGTAGTAGCATTATGTGCAGCTATAATAGGTGGAATGATAGGAGGGTATATCTTTCCTACATATTTATACGGTAATGTTATACCAATGCCTGAAAATTCTCAACAAACTATAGAACAAAATGAAGATATAACGATAAGTACAAGAGATAACATAAATTTTGCTGCTGCAGTGGCAGAAAAAGCTTCAGATTCCGTTGTAGGGATTACAACAAGAGAGACTTTTAGAGACTTTTTTGGAGATCAGAAGGTACAGGAAGGTATAGGTTCCGGTTTTATAGTACGAGAAGACGGATATATATTAACCAACTCTCATGTAATATCCGATGGAAACTCTGACAGCATTGAAGTTTTATTTTCTGATGGATCAACGGCTCCAGCTCAAGTATTATGGTATGAGACACTATTGGATCTTGCTATCATAAAGGTTAATAAAACAAACTTAAAGGCGGCGGAACTTGGAAACTCAGATAAACTATTAGTCGGAGAACCTGTAGTGGCTATAGGTAATCCTTTATCTTTAGATTTAGATTTGACTGTAACCTCAGGTATAATAAGCGGATTAGATAGAACATTAAGATTTGAGAACAGTGAAATAGAACCTTTAATACAAACTGATGCTTCAATCAATCCGGGAAACAGTGGAGGGCCTTTATTAAATGCTCGAGGACAGGTAATAGGAATTAACACAGCAAAGATGACATCAGCTGAAGGGTTAGGATTTTCAATACCTATAAATGAAGCAAAACCTATACTAAATAAAATAGTTACCGGTGAAAAAATAGAGGAAGTATATGTTGGAATAACAGGAGTTGACCTAGATACATATGAAGAGAGACTAGGGGTAGATTTAACCCCTGATTACGGAGTTGTAATAGTAGAAATAGTTGAAAACTCTCCAGCCCACAAAGCAGGTTTAGAAGCCGGAGATATCATTCAAGAAATTGACGGAGATATAATAGAAAACATGAATAACATAGTAAGAAAACTTTATGATTATAACATAGGAGATACAGCAAATATTAGAATCGTAAGAGATTCACAGGAAATGAATTTAGAATTAGAATTGGAAGAAAAACCAGAAAATTTTAACTAAAAATCAGGAGGAGCAAATGAAGGATGTATTAGTTGTATTTTTTACCAGAACTGGAAACAGTGAAAGACTAGCTGAAGAAATTAGTATAAAACTCCATGGGGATGTTGATGAAATTAAATCGAAGGTTAAATATATTGGTATTTCCGGATTTATAAGAGCAGGATACAGATCTATGACAAAAAAAATCGACCAAATTGAATTTCAAAAGGATCCTTCAAAATACAAAATAATTGTACTTGTTTCTCCAATTTGGTCTTCAAATATACCTCCTGCTATAAGATCTTATATAAATAAAAACAAAGAGGATTTAAAAAACTACGGTCTGATTATTAATGGAACCATGAAAGAAAATAAAAAAGCATATGAAAACTTTAAAGAACTTTTAGGGAATCCAATATCAGAATATGTAGCTGATAATAGCAACATTGATTATGAAATTTGCCAAAAGGATTTAGAAGATTTTGCCGATAAAATAAGATATAAATTAGAAAATGAAGAAGAAAATGAATAATCAGCCACAAATTTACACCTGTAGGGAGCATGTAGATATGGGTATTGATGATTTTGTTAACACCAATCATCAGGCTCCTGATTTAGAAATAATAAAAGATAAAAAATGTGATTATTGTGATAAGAAAGCAGTTTATAAGATACACATAAAAATAACTAATTAGGCTTGTATTTATTAATTACAAGTGGTATAATATGTAAGCTTAATCCTTGCCCTTTAAATAGGGCCATAGTCCAAAAGGAGGTGAAGACAATGGTTAAATACGAAGGTGTTTTTATTTTAAAACCAAATATGGAAGAAGAAGAAAACAAGTCTCAAATTGAAAGAATTACAGGTATAATTGAAGACAATGGTGGTAAGATTGATAAGATTGATGAGTGGGGTCAAAGAAGACTGGCTTATGAAATCAAGAAAAATAAAGAAGGTTACTACACTATTATAAACTTTCAAGCTGAGACTGATTTAGTTAACGAACTTGATAGAACAAGCAAGATTAACGAAAATATAATCAGACATATGATAGTTAGAGAAGAAAACTAAGAAGGGGATTTAAACATGAATAATGTTGTATTAATAGGAAGATTAGTAAGAGACCCGGAATTAAAATTTATACCATCTAATGGAAGAGCTGTTGCTAACTTTACGTTGGCAGTGGATAAAGAACTTCCAAAAGATATAAAGGCTGATTATGAAAGTAAAGGAAAGCCTACTGCTGACTTTATACGAATAACAGTATTTGGTAAGTCAGCTGAAAATTGTGCAAATTATCTAGAAAAAGGAATAATGACTTCAGTAATTGGAAGAATTTCAACTGGATCTTATACTACAAAGTCCGGAGAAAAAAGATACACAACTGAAGTAATAGCTAATAAAGTAGAGTTTATAGAGTGGGGTAAAGGTTCATCAGGAAGCAACAGCAGCAGCTCCTCACAAAACAACTCAGATGATGATTTTGCCAACTTTGAAGAAGATGACATCTTTGAACCGACAGATGATGATGATATTCCATTTTAAATTAAAGGAGGTAAAAAAGTGAGTGCGAGAAGAAGAGGCGGAAGAAGGCCAAGGAAAAAAGTTTGCAACTTTTGCAAAGATAAAGTAACAAGTATAGATTATAAAGATGCAGATGGATTAAGAAGATATATAACCGAAAGAGGTAAAATCTTACCTAAGAGAGTTACCGGTACTTGTGCAAAACACCAGAGAATGGTGGCTAGAGCTGTAAAAAGAGCTAGAAGTGTAGCAATATTACCATATACAACTGATTGATATTAAACGCGGCTAAGCCGCGTTTTTTTAATTTAGTATGAAAAAAATAAATATGTCAAGGAATATTTTTCCTTTGTAATAAACTTGTAATATTTTTAACAAACTATTTTGCTATAATATAAATAGTGAAAATAAATTAATTTAAAAAAGGAGGTAGCGAATAATGACAATTACAAAATTAGATCAAGTTAAAACAACAGAATATGTATTAATGACAAGAGAAGAAAACATAATGCTGCCTGCCTTGGAAAAGCTTTAGAAAATATAGCTTTATCCAAATCGAATAGATAATAAACGCAGGTCGCATGAATAGGAAGTATTCTTGTACCTGCGGTTTTTTATGCCCAATATAGGATTATACCGCAGATAAGCTGCGGTATTTTTGTGTCTAAATCCGAAACAAATGAAAGGAGGATTCAAATGGATGTAAAGAGAATGGATTGTATTAGAGTTATTAAAGAAAAAGAGGTATTAACAAGTTAAATCCCTTAAGTGAGGAGGTGAAAATAATGTTTACAAGTAGTTTAATCGTATTTGAAGAATCATTTAAAGACAAATCATCAAATTTAGATGGAATATTAAAATCAGAAAATATAAAAGTAAAAATTCAAGAATTATTAAATTTAAAATAAATTCAAGAGTTTTTCAATAAATATAAGGAGGATAATAATGTTTAAGTTAATTATAGATAATAAAGTTACTATGTGTAAAAAGGAAGTAATAGAATTAGAGTTGGAAGAGGCGGTAGAAGAACCATAATAAACGCCTAAAAATCAGGAGGATAAAATGTTTGATAACAGTTTACTATACGAAAAAAGTTTAAATAAAAATAATAAAAGTGAATTAGATCACTACTTAAAAGCAGAGAACATAAGACATTCGTTAAAAGAATTAATAAATTTCAGCAAAGAAAAGCACTATATAAAATATACTATAAGAATAATTGAAACACCTGATTATGAAGAAATAAGAAATCTTAGAAAAACAAAAGGAATAATAAGTATAAGATTATCAGGAAAAACAATAAAGGCTGAAATATGCAATACTAAAGAATGCAAAGAAATATTACTAAGTAACATAGCCAAGTTTGATATAAAAAAATTAAGAACTGAAGCAATTTAAATTCAAAACCCTCCTAGGAGGGTTTTTGTTATATAAATTATATAAATGTGGTAAGATATAAATGATAAATTAAATTCAGGAGGACGAAATGATAAATAATGAAAGATTGATTGAAAGGTTTATGAGGTATGTTAAAGTAAACAGTGAAACAGGTAATGAAAAGGAATTCAGCGATTTAATTGTAAATGAACTAGAAGATTTAGGGTTGGATGTAAGAAGAGACCATGCCGGTGAAAAAATTGGATCAAATTCAAACAATATCTACTGTTTAGTAAAGGGACAAGGAGATAAATCGAGAATATACAGTTCTCATATGGATACTGTAAAACCGGGTATAGATATAAATCCTGTAATAGAAGATGGATATATAAAAAGTTCCGGAGACACTATATTAGGTGGAGATGATAAAGCCGGTATTTCAGTTATTATGGAAGCTTTAACTACTATCATTGAAACTGATACAAGGCACAATACTATAGAGATAATCTTTACTATTAGCGAAGAGGGAGGACTTAACGGGTCTAAAAATTTAGATTATTCTATGATAAATTCAAAAAAAGGATATGTTTTCGATAGCGGTGGAGAAGTGGGAACTATTATAAATCAGGCACCGTCTCAGAAAAAACTTAGAGTGGAAATTATTGGAGAACCTGCTCATGCTGGTGGATCACCAGAAAAAGGTATTAGTGCTATAAATGTCGGAGCAGAAGCTGTTAGTAAAATGAATTTGTTGAGAATAGATGAAGAAACAACTGCAAATATTGGTACATTCAAAGCAGAGGGAGCTACTAATATCGTTAATCCTCAAGCTTTTATTGAAGCTGAAGTTAGAAGTTTGTCTGAAGAAAAATTGAAAAAACAGACAGACCATATGATTGAAGTTTTAGAAAGTACTGCAAAAAAATATGATGCTAAAGTAAAAATTGATGTAGACCATTTATATTCTGGGTACAAATATTCTAATGATGATTCTTTAATAGAAGAAGTTGAAAAAGCTATGAAGAAATTAGATATAAAGGTTAAGAAAAAAAGTTCAGGTGGGGGAAGCGATACTAATATTTTCCACGAAAACGGCATTAGAACTGTTAACTTAGGTATCGGAGGATTTCATGCACATACTCTAAAAGAGAATCTAAAAATCGAAGATTTTCAAAAATTAGCACAAATAACCTACTTGCTAATGACGGAGTAAAATGTTAAGAAAAATTAATAAATTACTTTTTCTAATTTAATTCTTTAAGGGTATCTATATATAACAGGAGGATTATTATGGGAAGAGAAAATATTACTTTTGGTGGGCAAAATGTAACATTAATAGGTACTGAAATCAAGGTTGGAGAAAGAGCGCCAAATTTTAGAGGGATTAAACAAGACCTTGAAGATTATAATTTTTATGAAGAAACTGATAGTAGAATTAAATTAATAAGTGTGGCACCTTCATTAGATACAAAAGTATGTTCTCAGCAGGCAATAGAATTCAATCGAATAGCAGCAGAATTAAATGAAGATGTAATAATAATTAATATAACCGTTGACCTTCCATTTGCACAACAGAAATTTTGCAGCAGTAATGTAGTAGATAAAATTCAGGTTGTTTCAGATCACAAGTATTTGGATTTTGGTGGTAAATATGGATTTGTAATTAAAGAAATGAGAATTTTATCAAGAGGAGTTGTATTAATAGATAAATATAATAGAGTAAAATACGTTGAATACGTGAATGAGATTACAGATAGTGTTGATTTTAGCAAGGTAAAGGAAGAAATAAGTAAATTAAAATAAAATTAGGGAATAACCCTAATTTTATTTTTAAATAGGTTCCCTATAAAAATTGAAGAAAGAATGACAAGAGGAATGGATACTAGAAGTCTTATAATTGAAAATTTTAAACCTAAAAATGATGCTTCAAATATAGTCATAGGAATTCTTGTAAGAGCTGAAGAACCTATATAGGTTAAAATAATGCTTAGTTTAGCTCCTTTTTTAAATAAAGAATGAGCTACTGGAAAGGCTACATAAGCTCCACCTACTGTGGTACTTGACAAAATTATTGCCCAAAGATAACCTCTATATCCGGAAGCTTCGCCGAAATATTTCTCAACAGTTTTTCTATCAACCCAAACTTCAAATAAACCTATCAGTATAAATGCAATAGGAAGTATAGTAAGCATGCTCTTTATAAAATCAATAAAATTACCACCTACCTCTATACCCATTCGAAAATCAGTTATATAAGAAAATAGTAAAAACATAAAATAACTTGTTATTATAATAATGTTAATAATTTTATCTTTTTTCATAATAGCAACTCCCCATAAAATATGCCTATGACAATAGATATTATAATACATATAATATAGCTAACTATATTTCTGGTAAGAGATAATTTCCATCCAAAGTACTCTTTTTCCACAGGAAAAGTAATAACACCTACGAGCATTAAGGTAGTAGTAAAAGAAGCTACAGCTGTATAGCTAACGCCTTTACTTACTAATACAGAACTTAAGGGAAAGGCAACAAATCCCGGCAAAATAGTTATAGAACCAAAGATAGAGCCTAATAATGTACCTGAAAGTAGATTACTTCCTCCGAGATATTTACTTATAACATTCTCAGGTACCAGATATAAAACAAATGAAACGGCAATAAGCATTTTTGTAAAAGAGGGTAAAATTTTCTTTAGTTTTTTCCAAGCTACCTTAAATCCTTTATAAGTTTTTTCTTTACTTTTAAAAAAGGACAATAATATTATTAATACTGCGAAAACGTATAAGTAGGTCATAAGAACTCCTTCTAAAATGTATTGCAATTAATATTATAAACTATTTAGGGAGAAATTTAAATAGCATATGTTACAAAAATTAATTAAATGAGAGGTGAGATTATGAAAAAAATTGGTGCTTTTTTCGATATAGACGGAACCTTATATAGAGAAGGAATGATTACAGCTATTTTTAAAAAATTTATAAATTCTGATATTATAGGAGCTGATAGATGGTTCAATGAAGTAAAAGAAAAATATGATAGGTGGGACAAAAGAATAGGTAATTACGACGATTATCTATTAAAAATGGCGGAAATATATGTTGAAGAGATAAAGGGAATCCATAAACACCAGGTAGAGTATATTGCAAGAAAAGTCATAGAAGAAAATGGCGACAGAGTATATACTTTTACAAGGGATAGAATCAAATGGCATAAAGATATGGATCATATTTTAATAACTATATCAGGTTCACCTATGGAAATAGTAGATGAGATGGCCGCAAAACACGGGTTTTACGACTGGATAGGGACAAAATATTATACAGATGAAGATGGATTTTTCACAGGGGAGATAAATCCTATGTGGGACAGTGACAATAAATCTGAAGCTATGGATAATTTTGTTAAAAAATATGATATTGATTTAAGCAAATCATATGCCTATGGAGATACTGCGGGAGACTACTCAATGCTTTCAAGGGTAGGAAACCCTACAGCTGTTAATCCAACTAAAGAACTTCTAAAAAAACTATCAGAAGATAACAATATATTAAAGAAATCAAAAGTTGCAATTGAAAGGAAAGACATGGTGTATGAATTTGATTTGGACTATATAACTTAATAGAAAAAAATAGAAAATAAAACTAAATCTTAATAAATTATTGAAAAATATCTAAATTAGATGTAAAATATTAAGTAAGTGTAAAAAGTATAATTCATGGGGGAATTATATCATAAAGGCTCAATACTTTAGAGAAATCAGACATAAGTATTGAGTTTTTTTAAAAAATTCTTTTATAGAAGGGTGGAAATTATGAAACTAAAAGTATTAGTAGACAATAATACAATTACCGACAGGTATTTTTATGGAGAACCGGGAATATCTTATTTAATAGAAGATGAGGGAAAGAAAATTCTATTTGATTTAGGATATTCGGATGTTTTTATAAAAAATGCAAAAAAATTAGAGGAAGATTTAAAAGATTTGGATTTTGTAGTTGTATCCCACGGTCATCTAGACCATACCTGGGGTTTAAAACATTTGATAGCTAAATTTAACGAGTGGGAAACAGAAAAAATTAATTATAAAAAACCAACACTAGTAGCACATCCTCTAGCATTTAATTATAAAGAACTAAAGGGAAGGTGCATTGGTTCTATTATTGGGAAAGAAGTATTGAAAAATTTTTTTGAATTGAAACTTACTAAAGAACCTTTTTGGTTAACTGATAACTTAGTATTTCTAGGAGAAATAGAAAGAACAAATTCTTTTGAAAATATTGATTCTTTAGGGGATATCTTTATAGATACTAGAATGAGGGATGATTATCTTTTAGATGATACAGCTTTAGCTTATAAAAATGATAAAGGTATCTTTGTTGTTACAGGGTGTTCCCATGCCGGTATATGCAATACCTTAGAATATTCTAAAAAAATAACTGAAAAAGAAAATATAATTGATGTAATTGGAGGATTCCATTTACTTAATCCTAGTGAGAATATAATTACTGAAACATTGAATTACTTAAAAGAACTAAAGATTGAAAAGGCTCATCCGTGTCATTGTGTCGACTTAAAATCAAAGATAAGAATATCTAAAGTTGTTAATATAGAAGAAGTTGGATCAGGTTTAACAATAGAGGTATAAATAATTTATCAAGTAATTATTGACAATAAGTCCCATTTGAACATATACTATATAAGGTAATATTAATTTGACATATTGGAGAAAGGAGATTCAAATGGAAGAAAAAATAAAAAAATCCCTTGAAAAAGTTAGACCTATACTTCAAAGAGATGGTGGAGATGTAGAATTTGT
>JBEPWV010000011.1:0-12851 GCA_041642175.1 Clostridia bacterium | reverse complement strand
TTATATCTCTTTTCTCAAAATCTTCTTTAGTTCTTAGAATAAGCTTTTTGTAGTCATCGTTTAAATCTCCTACGTAATATGGTAATCCACATGCTCCATAGGACAAATGTACTCCTTTTTCATAAACAATTACTTCTGCTTCTTTATCTGTTCTTTTTAGTTTTGAAGCTGCTGACATTCCAGCTGCAACTCCTCCAATTACAATTACTTTCATCGTATCACTACTCCCTTTTCTAATTTTGCTCCTAATTTACATTTACCCAAAATATCTTCTTTTATAACAAATAATTCAAGGCCAAAGCCTTGAATTATTATTTTATATAATTTTTATCAACATATTTCGAGGTAAATATTTTTAGTAGTGATGAGTACCTGAGTTTGAATTTGACGGTATCTCCTAAGTTATATTTGCTGTTTACTTTGGTAAGATTAAGTATAAGATGATCCGAGCTTGCACCAACAATTTCTATGTTTGAATCTAAAGGTATTAATCCATCTACCTCAACATCTTGTCTTCCAACTGCACATATCCCTCTAACCATTTCTCCTTTTTCTTCAAAAGATGGTTTATTACCGAAAGCATCCATTCCTATTTCGCCTATAGGTGTTGATGGCTTCAGTTTTTTTTCTACAATTTCTGCTTCTAGTAAAAATACATCGTCAAATGTGTCATCTATTTTTTCTCCGTAAGCGGTTTCTCTCCCAAGAACTACTGCTTCACCTATCCTTAAGTTGTTTATTCCTTCAGGCATTTTATCCTTAAACAATAGGTGTAAAGAGCTTGAATTTCCACCAGAAATAATTTTGAGTTCCATATTCAAATGTTCTTCGATTTTGTCTTTATATTCTAAAAGTTTAACTAATGTATCTTCATTTGGAATTACTCCTCCGTAGCAGGTTAAATTTACACCTATTCCTTCAAGTTTTAAGTTGTTTGAATTTACAACTTCCTGAGCTGTACTTAGAAGTTCTTCTTCTTGAAATATACCTTCTCTTAAATCCCCTAAATCGATCATCAAAATAATTTTATGTATTCTGTTTTGTTTTCTACTTTCTTTTTGTATAAGTCTTATAGTTTCTAATTCAGAGTTAAGAGAAAGATTACTGTATTTTACTATGTCTTTAATTTCACTTTTCATAGGTATTCTCAACAACCATTTTTCCATACCTACATCTACAAGGGTTTTTAAATTCTCTATTCTTGAGTCAGCTAAAAAATCAATGTCTTCTTCCAAGATAGCTTTTGTAATGATCTTATCAGCACAAAAAACTTTTGTTACAACACCCATTCTCAAATCATTTTCACTACATATTTTTTTAATTATATTTACATTATTCTTTAATTTATTTAAATCTATATTTACTCTGGGGTACATATCAACATACCTCCTTTTCAATTTTTATATTGTTTTCTTCCAATTTTAAGGATTTTGCCAATAACTTCATTGAATCTTGAGGATACTCTTTAGATAATACTCCAAGAGATGCCATTATGTAATCATTATCTATTAATATTTTAGCATCTTTATTAGGAAACATTTCATTGCCTTTGCCGCTCAGAAGAATATTTTTTATAATATTTATTCTATTGGGAAGTCTTGTAAGTGCTCCGCCGGTGCCAATTATATATTTAATGTTAGTTAAGTCTTTTCCTTCTGCTACCTTTTTTTTGCCAGAACTAGAGTATAAGTCTCTAAAAATCCCGGAATGTCTATTCAAAGAAATTCTTGCAGCTTCTTCTGCTAATAGTTCAACAAATTCTTTTTCTTCTTCTGTCTCCGGTATTGGTTTATGGTTATCTAAAAAGTTATCAATTTTTTCTTCATTCATTTTTAAAGATTTCATCAAGGATTCTTTTCCTATCAACTCTACAATATTTCTCATGTTTACATATACTCCTAAGTCTCCTTCTACTGTACGTTTTGCTTTTGGTTCTGGACTTATTAGTATACGATTTACCTCTTCAGAACCTTCAGTTACAGAATGAACATCTGTAGTAGCACCTCCTACATCAAAAGTTACTAAATCACCTATGTTTTCATATAGAAGTTTCGATGATAACATAACTGCCCCAGGAGTAGGTACTATTGAGCCGTTAACCATTTCATGTACTTTTTTCATGCCCGGTGCGTGGGTTATATGTTCTTCAAATACATCTTGTATTACTCTTCTTGTTGGTTCTATATTTAGATTATCTATCTTCGGATATACATTTTCTACTACATATAATTTGTTTTTAGTTTCTTGAAGAATTAATTTTATTTCTTCCTGATTTTCTACATTACCTGCATAAATAATTGGTGCATCTATTCCTAAATCAGCTATTAATTCTGCATTATAAATAGCTGTATCTCTTTCACCATAATCTACACCACCGGCAATTAATATAATATTAGGGTTTATATTTTTAATCTTTTTAAGATCTGTCCTTCTTAGCCTTCCGGCAGTTACCATGTGTATATTTGCTCCAGCACCTAAGGCTGCTTCTTTTGCAGCTCTAGCCGTCATATCATAAACCAGCCCATGTACTGTCATCTTTAACCCTCCTGCTGCTGAGCTTGTTGCAAATAACTTATCATAGGTTATATCATCTACTTTTAAATTTCTACTCATGTCTTCGATGGCATTTTTTAATCCTATATTTACGTCTCCTTCTTGAACTGTAGTAGGGGCTTGCCCCTGTCCTATAAATTCAGGACAGAAGCTTCCAATGCCTACAAATCCATTAATAACAGTCGTCGTGCTACCAATTTCTGCTACAAGGATATCAACTTTCATCTCTCATTTCCTTTCTTTTTTTAACAAGAAATGTTGCTACATGAACTCCTTTCGTTCCTCTTCCAAAACCAGCATCAACACCCATTTTTTCTGATAATTCATTTGAAACTTGGGTACCTCCGGTTAAAATCATTACCTTATCTCTGATTCCTTTTTCTATACAAAGTTCATGAATTTTTTTCATATTCTTATAGTGAATATCATCGTGACTTATTATTGTTGAAGCTAAAATAGCGTCTGCATTTAATTCTATTGCAGCATCTACTAGTTTCTCAACAGGAACGCTTGTTCCTAAATATTCACAATCTATACCGTATTTTTCAATACCACCATGTTTAATATCAATAATTTCTCTTAACCCTACTGAGTGCTCATCTTCTCCTACTGTCCCAGCTACTATCCTCATTGGGTCTTTTTCTATTTCTTCTCTTATTTGATCATCACTCATTACTTCAGGTTTAGGAGGTATTACTAGATTTTCTCTGTCTATATCGAATGCTACCTTACCTTTAATTTCAACTCTAGTCCCTTCGGATGGATGCATTACTTCTTTATGGATAACTTCGACATCCTTTAGACCCATTTTCTTTCCTACTTCTATTGCTGCAAATTCCGCAGTTCTTTCATCAACAGGAAGAAACATAGTTGTTTGAACTATTCCATCACCTGCCCATTCCATTTCAGGTTTGATGAATTTTGAATCTCCTCTGTATTTTTTGCTTTCTTCAAGTCTTTTATTAACATTGTCTTCTGGATCTAATTCATCTATAAATATTACTTTTTCAGGCTTTTCTAATGTAGAACCATCAATTAATTTTGAAGGATTTTCAACGGCATCTTTATCATACTGTGCTACGTTATTGTATCCAAAGAATGCTGTAACTGGAGCCATATAATCTTCGTCTCTTTCATAAACTGTTCCGGAACCTACTCCACCTTCTATTTTTCTAGGGATTCCGTCACCGTTTCTTTCAGGATATTGTCCGGAATCAACAAAAAATCCTTCTTCTACGGCTTTAAAGTATCCACCAGTTTCAAGAATTTCTTCCATAAACAGTACAGCTCTTTCTTTAAGTTCTCTGATTTTAGATTTTAAAGGATCTTTGTCTCTTTTAATCTCCAACATATCCATAAGTGCATCCATGCCTACCAATGCCTGTTTAGCTGTGTCTGTACCTTCGATGTTATATATATGCCAAGGTACATTTCTTCCTTCATCAGGAGTAATTGTAGATTGTATTTCTGCTCTTGTAAGTTGAGATATTAGTAAATTTAATGTATGAGTAACTGTAGCTTCTCTAGTTGATGAACTCATATATTTTGTGTTTTGCTGTGCTCTCATTTTGTAATCTTTAAATATTTCTCTTAAAGCTATAGCATAGGGTAAATCTAGCGCCATAGACGGTGCTGGTGGTGCTGTTGGCGGAACTGTTGATAGACATATATCTTCTTTTTTTATTCCTGATTTAACCGAAAACATGGAATTTATTGCATGTTGTACTATTAATTCAGGCATAACCTTCCAAGCTTCTCTTGCTGTAGCATTAGCATTGTGAGCTCCATCTATTTGAGCTATTCCTGCCCAACCTAAGATCTTTTTGGCATTAGCAGCATCAACAAAGGATCTAACCATATTTATGTTTCTATATAGTACGTTGTACTGAGGATCTTGATGAGCACCATTTACTCCTTCTTCAGCAAACATTACAGCTATCTCGGGACCAGCTACACCACTTACATATGAATGGTAGTTTATAGGTCTACCAACTTCTTCTTCTATTATATCTAGAGCTCTTCTCTGGGCTCTAACCTGCTTTCTTGTAATAGGTATTCCCCCTATTCCTTGAGGTGTACCTTCAATAAGACCGTCAAAGTGACTTTGACCAGCAGTTCTAATAACCATCAAATGATCTGCACCGTGCCATGCAGCCATTCTCATTCTTCTGATATCATCTTCAAACCTTCCTGAAGCTATTTCTGTAGTAATTACATTTTTAGGTTGTGGATCAATATCATTAAAATAGTTAGCTGAAGGTAGTGGAACGCTGTTTTTTAAATTTTCTGAAGAATCTTTATATTCGAATTTTCCAGTTTCTCTTGATTCTCCTACCCCTTCTCTCCAGTGCCATCCTCTTCTTTTAGGTACATATTTATCTATATCTTTCAATATGTTTTCTACATTTAATTTTTCATTTGGTTTAAGTTCCATTATTTAGCACCTCCTTGAAAAGCTTCAACTACTGTGTCCCATAATTCACCGTCTATTAATTTTTCTCCAGCTTCTCTAATATCAAGGTTGTTTAATTTCGCTGCCTTATAAACTACATGTCCAGCACCTTTACTAATTAAACCTCTATCTTGTACACCTTCAACTATAGCTGTTGATTCTATACTTGAGAATCCCATTCTCATAAGTACAGATCTTTCTATAGAAGGAGATGTGTTTTTTTCTGATAAATCCACTAGTGGATCAACTACTTTTTCAGCTAATTCCCAGAATTTAGCTTCTAGCTCATTTTCACTTAAATTTGCTAAGTGCTTTCTTCTTTCATTGAAATCATCTTGTCTTTTCAATTTAATCCTCCTCTTATATTTCTTTTAATACCTTTTCTATAAATTGAATATTAGTTTTTGTATCAATTGCTAAAAATTCTATATCTTCTTTTGATGGGTTTTTAATTCCAGTATTTTTTATACAGTTTTTAACGTAGGATTTTCTTAATTTATTTAAATCTAAATCTCTTGCTTTAATCATTTCGGGATGTTCAGGTAAAATTATACTTTCTCCTGGCACTTCTTCTTCAGGATTTCCTACTTTTACTTTTATACCATTTTCTTTGGCAAATGTAAGCTGAGGTTGGATATGCTTACCTGCTCCTGTATATTCAGTTTCTTGAACTACAATGATTTTATTCTCATCTAGTTCTTGAGCAATTGAAATAGCCGCAGCTAATGATACATTACCTGCAGGACCTCTTTCCATACCTTCAAGTTGAGCAAGAACTTCCGTAGTATAGAATACTTCTCCTTGATTTACTGTTACATATCTATCCATATACCTTAAAGCTCTAGCGGCAGACCTTGGAACATCAGATCTATCCGGCCATGTTGCAAATGGAATTCCAAAGCCAGTATGGCCTGTTGTAAAAGATTTTTTATTAAACTGCTTATCGCTTGCCATATGAAGTCCTTTTAAATTTACACTGGCTCCGTATATTTTAACATCATCTGCTCCAGCTTTTAAAAGACCCCTAGCAGTACCTGTCAAATTCCCTCCACCAGCATTTGTAGCAATTACTACATCTGGTAGTTTGTTTTCTCTTGCCAACATTTGCTCTGCTATTTCATATCCTAATGTTTCAATACCAGCTATTCCAAATGGTGTATACAAGGATGCATTAAAGTATCCCGTTTCTTCCAGCAAAAGTAAAAATTGATAGAATAATTCTGGACCTACTGATAATTGAAGTACTTCAGCTCCATATGCTTCACATTTTCTAGCTTTTTCTATTATTTCCGGTTGTCCTTTACCTTCTGAGTCGTAACATTCTTGAACTATTATGCAGTCTAATCCAAGCATAGCTGCTTGACTTGCTACTGCTGCTCCGTAGTTTCCACTGGTAGCTGCTATCACACCTTTATATCCTAATTTTTTTGCATTATATACACTTACAGCTGCTCTTCTAGCTTTATAGCTTCCTGATGGATTTGAGGCTTCATCTTTTAGAAAAATTCTTGCACCTTTCCCTTTTGGAGCTAATTTTCTTGCTAGTTTAGTAACATTTTTAAGTTCAAGTAGTGGAGTATTTCCAACTCCTGTAGCTGCTTGTAGTTTTTTAACTTCATTTAAGGAATATCCTGTTTCTTCCATCATTTTATCGTAATCGAAACCAATCCCTTTTGTTTCAAATTTACTGTAGTCTAAACCTACAGACTTTTTCATGATTTCGCTTTTTCTTTCCATTACTTCTTCATAAGAGCTTCTATTAGACATCTAGAGTTTCCTCCTTTATCAATTCTCTTGTTTGTCGGCCAATGTATAGTAATTCAGTTATACACTTTCCATAGTCGTGAGTATAGTAAGGATTTATTTCCACAAGTTTACCTTTAACTTTTCTTCCTATATATGTCTCAACTTCTACTTCATCTCCTATATTTGCCTCTTCTTCCAGCAAAAATCCTTTATCCCACATTTCAAGAGAAACTTTTTTTGTATCATCAGGTACTTGGGGTGCTCTTTCTTCCGGTGTTAATATTACTCTGTAAATCCTTACCCAATCACCTTTTTTTCCAATAGTCATTTTTAATCCTCCTTAATTATTTTAAGTGGTCTCTGAAATCACCCATTATTGCTCTTGGTACCGGTAAATCTATCATAGTTTTTAATCCGGCATCTGCATTTATAATAAGAGGTATCATATTTACACACATTGCTATAGTTCCTAATCCACCGTCTACTTCAGGATTAATCGCCATATTTACTTCAGGAGTACCTTTAATTTTTATATAATCTCCTGTTTGCGTTCCTTCCATTTCCGGTTCTATTTGCTGAGGGTGAACCATGTCAATTTTAAGTTTTCCATCAATATAACCCTGTCCTGTCATATTAACCCCTGCTACGTTTCCTGCTTTTGCAAATCCATAAGGGGATTTTCTGTCGATATTTGTAAGTATAGGTTTCATTTGCTGTTCAAATCTATCAACTTTCCAACCTAATGCATCTGCTATCATGTATATTGACTCAGAGAATCCTACATGTCCTGAAAGGGTTCCATCTTTAACCCCTTTTATAAATTCTTCTTCAGTGATTCCAACGCCTTGTTCTTCCATAACCTTAGGACCAAATGGTGATAAACTATTAACACGCTTGCATAAGATTGATTCTACATCCGTCATACATCCGGTCAAAGCAACTGCCAGTAAATCCATCATTAGTCCAGGATTTATTCCCGTTCCTAGAACTGATACACCATTTTCTTTTGCTAGTTTATCAATTTTTTCTGCTAGTTCTGGCTCTTGTGCTTGAGGATATGCCATTTCTTCTGCACTTGATATAATATTAATTTTCTTTTCAGCACAAAATTTAATCTTGTCAAAAGCATCTTTAGTAAAAGAATCTGTACATAAAAGTACAACGTCTGCTGCTTTTTCAGTTATAACTTCATCATATGCACCTAACAATACGTCTTTTTTGTCACCTTTTTCCGTCTTAAGATATTCGTACATGCTTGTTCCTAGTTTTTTTCCTCTTCCTACTACACCAACAATCTCTACACCTTTTTTATTAAGTAGTACATCAGCAATACCTGATCCCATTGCTCCTAGTCCCCAAATAATAACTTTAACACTTTCTCTTTCTTTCATTTTATCCTCCTTGAATTTATATTAATTTAATTTTTGAACTATTTAATAAAATCTCTAAAATCTCCCATTATAGCTCTTGGGACTGGTAAATCTATCATGGTCTTTAATCCAGCCTCAGAATTTATAACCTGTGGTATCATATTTACACACATTGCAATCGTGCCAAGGCCACCTTCTACTTCCGGGGTAATTTTCATGTTTACTTCCGGTGTTCCTTTTAAAAATATATAATCACCTGTTTCAGTTCCTTCCATTTCAGGTTCAATTTGCTGAGGATGCATCATATCAATTTTTATTTTGCCGTCAACATATCCCTGTCCAGTCATATTTACTCCTGCAACATCCCCTGCTTTTGCAAATCCATGAGGTGATTTCCTATCTATATTTGTAACGATAGGCTTCATTTGCTGTTCAAATTTTTCTATTTTCCAGCCGAGAGCATCTCCTATCATTTGAACTGACTCTGCAAAACCAACATGTCCTGCCATAGTACCTTCTTTTACTCTTTTTCTAAACTCTTCTTCTTCCATCCCAACCCCTTGTTCTTCCATTACGGCCGGTCCAAATGGTGATAAACTATTAACTCTTTTAGCTACAGCATAATCCACATCTGTCATACAACCTGTTAGAGTAATTAATAATAGATCCATTATCAACCCTGGGTTAATTCCAGTTCCTAAAACTGTTACACCCTTTTCTTTAGCTATCTTGTCTAACTCTTTAGCTAATTCCGGTTCTTGTGCCATAGGATAGGCCATTTCTTCAGCAGTTGAAATGACGTTGATACCCTGTTCTAAAACAAATTTTATTTTATTAAATGCTTTTTTTGTAAAAGAATCCGTTGCAACTAAACATACATCACAGCTTCCTTTATAAACAACTTTTTCTATTTCAGGATTAATAATAACTTCAGGTCTTTCTCCTCTTTCTACTGATAAAATATCATACATACTTTTTCCTACTCTATCTTCATGCAAATCGCATACTCCAACGATCTCTACGCCTTTTTTATTAGTAAGCATTTTTGCCATGCCGCTACCCATAGCTCCAAAACCCCATATAGTAACTTTTACCTTATCTTTCATATTGATTCCTCCTTTTTATATCATTATTATATATTGCAATCATCGTGCCAAGTTTTTTTACGTATAAATATTAGTAAGTCCTGCTAAATATAATATATATTTTCTTTATTTCTTATATATATACATCGATAGATTTAAAAAGCAAAATATCTTGCTTTTTAAGCGCAAAATATTTTGCTTATATAGAGTGTTTTTTAATTTTATACTGGAGTCCCTGTCTTTTTATTCCTAGAGCTTCAGCTGATTTTGTGATATTGTTTTTATTTTCTTTTAATGTTTCTACAATTATTTCTTTTTCAATTTCTTCTAAATGATCTTCTAGTTTTTTACTCCCGTATATTACTTCTTCTTTTTTTACATTTAAATCGTTATCTTTCTCCGACGTTCTAGCATTTATATAATATGGAAAATCATCTAATTTAATTTCATCATTGTTGTCAAGTAGACTTATAGCACCTTCTACAACATGTTTAAGTTCTCTAACATTTCCTGGCCAATGATATTTCATAATAAATTCCATAGCTTCCTGAGATATACCTTTAATCTTTACGTTAAAAATTCTCTCATAATGCTTTATAAAATAATCTACCAGAGGAATTATATCTTCTTTTCTATCTCTCAAAGGTGGTATAGATAAGTTTATTACACTTAATCTATAAAATAAATCTTCTCTAAATTTATTTTCCTTAACTAACTTAAGAGGATCCTTATTTGCAATAGCAATAATTCTAACATCAACCCTTTCTTCTATGTCTCCTCCTATAGGTCTAAATTTACCTGTTTCTAAAACTCTTAGGAGTTTTGATTGAAGCTCTAATGGCATAGAATTAATCTCATCAAGGACTAGAGTTCCACCATGGGCTTTTCTAAACAATCCTTCTTTGTTTTCAGCTCCGGTAAATCCTCCCTTCTTTGTTCCAAACAAAATACTTTCCAGAAGGTTGCTTGGAATTGCCGCACAGTTTTCGGCTATATACCCTTTATTTTTTCTTCGACTTAAGTTGTGAATACTCTGGGAAAATAGTTCTTTACCTGTTCCAGATTCTCCAATTATTAAAACGTTAGAATTAATCTTTGCAATATTTTTACTCTGCTCAATTAAACTCTTCATTTTTTTTGACTTACCTATTATATCACTAAAGTTATATCCTTCTTTTTCTATTTCTCTCTTGTCGTGAAGTTCTACTATACGGTCTGATAAACTTTCTAACTTAGTAACATTTTTTGATATTTCAAAACTTCCAATTATTTTTCCTTTATCAATTATAGGATATGTAGAGTTTAAGGTTGATATTTTCTTGCCATTTTTATTAAAATATATTTGTTTGTTATTAACTATAGCTTTTCGGCTTTTTTGCACTTCCATATGAGTACTATTTCGTTTGATATCAGGCATGATTTTAGTTAACGGTTGATTTAATACATCTTCTCTGTTCATATTTTCGATAAAAGCCATCTGTTCATTATAAATAATCGTCTTACCTTTAGTATCTACAACTTGGATACCTTCCTCTATAGACGATAATAACAATTCTAAAATTCTTTCCTTATTCATATATTACCTCTTTAAATAAATATTTATCTTATAATAATAATAATATAAATGCAAGATAAATGCAAAATATTTTGCATTTATATTTTCGTCTGTATCTTTTTTTCATCTGTACTACTTTTTAGTATTTTTTCAAAATATTTTAGTAGTAAGGTACTTGTTATAATATAAGATATTACTACCGCTCCAAATATACCCTTTACTTCAAAAAGTCTTGACAGAATTAAGGCTATGGGAATATATATCAGAAAAACTTGAGAAAATGTGAATGCCGCAGCGTGAATAGGTTTATTTATAGCATTTAGAACAGAAGTTATAACCATAAATATACCTTGAAATCCATATCCTAATGGAACTATATACAAATATAATTTTATATAGCTTTGCACATCCTGGCTGTCGTTAAAAATTCTAGCAATGACATCAGATAATAAAAACAAGACTACATATGCACCGATACTGTAAATAATCATAGCTTTTGCTGCAAATTTAATTCCTTTTATAATTCTATCGTAATTCTTAGCTCCATAGTTTTGACCGGAAAATGGAATCATCACTGAAGATAAAGCATTTACAAAGGAAAGAGCAAAGAATTCCAATCTTGTACCTACTCCATACCCTGCTACGGCTGCAATACTATAAGTAGACAGAAATCTTGTTATTATTCCTGCACTAAGAGGTTGAGTCATTTTTATCATCGAATTTGGAATACCTACATAAAGTACCTGCTTCCAACTGTTTATCGTTCTTTTTATAGATGTGTTTTTAAATGTTATAATTTTGTCTCTTTTTATTAATACATATAAGGCTACAGAAAAAGATGACATTCTTCCAAATACTGTAGCAATTGCAGCTCCTCTTATACCCATGAAGGGAAAAGGTCCAATACCAAAAATCAGTAATGGATCCAGTATTATATTTATTGCAGCTGAAGTCATCATAATAAGTGATGGAACTTTTGTATCCCCTAAAGCTCTGATTATATTGTTACCTACCATAGGAATTACTACAAATGGAACTCCTAAAAACCAAATTGACATATATTCACTAATATATGTTAACATTTTCTTTTCTGCCCCAAGTAAAGAAAAAATTTCTTCAATAAATTTTATACCTAAAAAAGCTGTTATAAGAGCAAATAAAAATCCAAGTACAATGCTATCTGTTCCTACATGACGTACTCTTTCAAAATCATTTTCTCCAGCAGCTCTTGATACTACTGAGGAAGTTCCCATCCCTAGACCTAAAGATATACTATTAATTATTAGTACTACAGGAAACGTAAAAGAGATTGCAGCAAGTTGCTCTTTCCCCAATCTACCTATAAAAAAAGTATCTGCCAAATTAAAGGTAACTAAACTTAATATTCCAAATATCATTGGAAAAGCTAATCTTAATATAATACTTCCTATATCTCCATTGAGCATTTCTTCTCTACTTATTTTTTTCATATCAATTCCCAACCTAAATTTTTATTTCAATTATTGGCCTATATATAAGTTTTCCTTTTTCTCTCTTACTCTCCATTAAAGCAATAGATTTAACTTTGGCACTTATTGCATGTAAATGAATAGATTCATAAGATGTTTTCATTTCTATTTTTCTACCAATTGTAAGATGAGGTGTGAATTTTCTTTTATCTGTTTCGAATCCTCTACTTTCCAATAGATTTTTCAATTCTTTATTTAATTTATTCAAAGCAGGATTATCTTCAATACCTATCCATACTATATCGCCACCTCGTCTTTTGAAATTACCTATTTTATTAAAGTTTAATATTTTTGGAAAGGTTGTTAATTCCTTAAGTATGTCTTTTAATTTTATCAATCCATCATTATCAACTTCGCCGATAAATTCTAAAGTTATATGGTAATTTTTATAATCAGTAAACCTACCTTTTTCTGAATTTTTAACAATAATATTTTTAACTTCTCTTAGCTTTTCTTTTGATTTATCTTGAAAAGTTACTGCATAAAAAACTCTCATAATATCCCTCTTTTTTATATTTGTAGTTATAATTTTATAATAATTAAAGTTTTAAATCAACAGGCGCTTATTTATATTGAATTAGT
>JBEPWV010000010.1:0-12916 GCA_041642175.1 Clostridia bacterium | reverse complement strand
ACTTATCCCCTGCCCTAAAGGCCCTGTTGTTGCTTCAATACCATCTGAATCCATATATTCAGGGTGCCCTGCAGTTCTTGATCCCCATTGTCTAAAGTTTTTAAGTTCATCCATAGGTAAATCGTATCCTGTAAGATGAAGCATTGAATAAAGTAGTGCTGATCCATGTCCTGCCGATAGAACAAATCTATCTCTATTTAGCCATTTGGTTTCTTTTGTATCAAAATTCATATGTTTTGTATAAAGAGTATACAGCATTGGAGCCGCTCCCAATACAATTCCCGGGTGACCGCTGTTAGCTCTATTAACCATATCTACTCCAAGAAATCTTAGAGCATTTATTGTTTTTTCTTCTAATCTCATTTTTACACCTCTCTAATTATTTTATATATATAATTTATCATTACTTGAGAAATATCTCAACTATTATTACCTATTAATATTTGTTTAAATTTGAATATATTGGGTAATATATAAATAATGATGTACTGAATTTTGTGAATAATTCTATGAGGAGTGATTATAATGACAAAAGATAAATGTAAACCAAAGAAAAAAATAACGGGTTCTAACCCTCCTGAAGCTTGGGCAGATGATGAGAAGGTTGATAAAAAAACCAAAGTAAACAAACCATCCAATGACGCTGTTAAAGAAGCTAAAGATTGGGTTGATGATAACGAAAAATAATTTTAAAATTCCTTGCTAATTAAGGCAAGGAATTTCTCTTTTCTAAAATTATATTTTCTTCTATTAATATATCTATATTTTTAAATTCTTTGTAGGATCTGATTCTATTACTAACTCTATTAACAACAAATTTAACTTTTTCCAAGTTTAAGTCCGGTAGTAGTATCAAGATGCTGTTTTCTTCCCATCTACACAAAACATCGCCTTTTCTTAAAGAGTTAATAAATATTTTAATAATTCTTCCATTTTGTTCTTCGGATAATCTATTTTTTAAATCAGTAAATTTAACCGCTACTGGATTTAAGTCTCTTCCGTCTCTTTCACTTCTTCTTTTTTCTAAAACATAAATCGGATAAAATTCACTATAACTGCAGTAAAAAGCACCTTTGTCCTTACTTTCTTCCCATAGATATTTTACATTTTGATTATTTTTTGTTTTAACATTGGTTTTATCTTTAATTTTATTGTAAATTCTTTGCATTTCCTCATTAGGTCTTATACCGAACTGATTGTAAAGTAGACTTGTTATGTATTCATAATGTTTTTTTGCTTCTCTTATTTTGTCTTTAGAAATTAGTAAATCTACGTAATTTATGTGGATCTCTTCTTCATAGGGTTCGATTTTGCTTGCTTTTTCTCCTAATTCTATTCCTTTGTCGAAAAGATTTTTACTCTTATAGTATTTCATTAAATAATCAACGGTTTCAATGTATAATCTGCTAAGATAACTTCTAGTAGGAATAATCCAATCTTCATATAATAACTCCGGTAGGAATTCTCCCTTGTAAACATCAATTGCTTCTTCATAGGCTTTTATTTTTAATTCCTCATTTTCTTCTGATTCAGCCTTTTTTATCTTTTCTTCAAAATCCTTAA
Source organism: Clostridia bacterium (assembly GCA_041642175.1). Lineage (GTDB taxonomy): Bacteria > Bacillota > Clostridia > Tissierellales > Dethiosulfatibacteraceae > UBA8670. The sequence continues at coordinate 11,353 of JBEPWV010000010.1, read as the reverse complement.
AATCAATATAAACACTAGTTAATTTCATCTTGTAACTTTCATTTGAATATTTAAAGTCTATACTGTTTTCATCAAATATTTCATTTTCTTTTAAGTATTTTTTTAATCTATAGATCATGTTTTGTACTGCATTTTTGGGGTTTTCATATTCTTTATCCCTGTGTAAATCCTCTATAATTGCATCTACGCTTTTAAACTTATTCTCATTTAACAGTAGGTATTTAAACAAATTAACCAGTTGTGAAGCATGGTTGGAAATTTCTAATACATTATCCTTTTTTGATATTTCAAAACGATTAAATGTTTTTATTTTTAATGTTTCATTATAGTTTTGATTCACATTTGATTCCCCCATTTTTAAGCATTACCCTTTTTTTGCTCATTTTCATTTATTTTATCACTTATAAAATACTTCTTCAAGATATAAACATAAAAAAACCTCAGACTAACCAGCCTGAGGTTACAGTGTGGTTTATTTAATATCTATTCTTTTTTTGTTTTCCTTACCTTCAACTTTTGGAGCTGTGATTGAAAGTACACCATCTTCTAACTTAGCATCAACTTTTTCCACATCTATATCATTTAAGTAAGCGCATCTTTGCATGGAAGCCATTCTTCTTTCTCTATGGATGTAGTTTTCTTTTTCTTCATTTACTTCTTCTTTTCTCTCTACACCTATAGTTAATTTACCGTCATCATAATCTACAACTATCTCATCTTTTTTGACACCTGGTAGTTCTGCTTCAATTAGATATTTATCTTCTTCATCCTTGATGTCAACCTTAAATGTATCTCTTTTAAGGTCTCTAGTTGGGAAAAAGTCTTCATTAAAAAAGTTATCAATCATGCTGTAAAAATCATCGTCGCTCCTTCTGCTTGGCAAGTTTCTTTTGTTAAATGGGGTTAAATTAAACATATCGATACCTCCTTTAAATGATTTATATGATTAATTTATTTTTAACTTTGTTAGCACTCTCTGTCACTGAGTGCTAATTACAATTATAAAATAACATAACTTTCTATCCTTGTCAAGGGTATGAAGGTATGTTTTTTGAAATTTTTTATTCTTTTTTGCTGATGTTTAAAACAAAATCATCATCAATGCTTCGTATGTTTAAATCATTTTGAGGGAAAGGTATTTCAATGTGGTTTTCATTAAACATTTTAATTATTTCAAATCTAATTTCGCTTTTTATAGCTCTTGAATGATATGGATCTTTTATCCAAACAAAAAGTTCGAAATCTAAAGACGAATCTCCAAACCCATTGAAATCAACCTGTGGTTTTGGATCGGCTAATATGTCCTTATTTATTTTGGACATATTATCTACTACCTGCAGCAGAATTTCTCTAACTTTAAAAACATCCGATGAGTATGATACACCCACTGGAATATCTACTCTTACTTTTGCATCCCCGTAGGATCTGTTTATAACCTTTTCTTCTAAAAAAAAGGAATTCGGTATTATCATATGTTCGTTTCTAAGAGTTTTGACTACTGTAGCTCTCATTTTAATTTCAATTACATCTCCTATTATATCATCTACTAATACTCTGTCTCCCACTTTTATCGGTCTTTCAAAAAGCAGTATGATTCCTGATATGAAGTTGGAGGTTATATTCTGCAAACCAAATCCAATCCCTACACCTAATACGCTGGCAAAGACCGCCAGGCTGCTTAAATTGATGCCCATAGTACTCAAACTAATAAATACAGCTATAACCATAATTATATACTGAAAGATAGAATCAAAGGTATATCTTATTCCTCTATCTAAGTTATACTTATCGTATACATTTGGCAGTAAGTATTTTTTAAGTAATTTGGCTAAGGAATTAATAAAAGAAAGTGTAAATAGAACTATAATAATTAGAAAAATTGAAATTTCCGACTCACCTATAGAAAATATCTTTTGAAACATCCACTTTGAATCGGAGAAGTATGTAAGAACAAATACTATATATCCATAAAAGGTTAACCAGTTAACAAGGGATACTAATATGTTTTTAGATTTTTCTTTATTTTTAAATATTCTATGTATCAACCCTTTCATTATTATTCTACCAATAAAAAATATACCTGAAAAAATTAAAAAATAAACTATATCTATAAAATCAATATTTTTTATGCTGTTTAAAAAAATCGTAATATATATCTGGAACTTCATCATATCCTCCATTTTGATTATAATAATATAATTTTACCATCCTTCTGTAAACTTTACAAAACATTTATATAAGGGTTATGCACACATTTTTTTAATCATAAAATCACTTAAAAATTAATTCATTATTAAATAACTATAATTTTTCTAAAAATATGTTGACTTTTAAAGTTAGTTAATATATTATCAAACTAGTCAAATAATTGGATGAATCAAGTGGGAGAGTTCTTATTAATATAACCTGATTAATAAAAGAATTCCTTATTTTTATGATTTTATTAATTATATGTTATATAATAGTAAGTAATTATAATTTAGAAAGAAGGTGTTATGATGCCAAAACCATTATCCCAAAAGAAAACCTACAGTACTGAGAATTTACCAAAAGAAAAATTCAACCTTTTAGACGAATACATAGAAGGTATTTCCGACAAAGAAGGATCCTTAATCCATATTCTTCATAAAGCTCAGGAAGTATTTACATTCATACCTATGGAAGTACAGCTTCATATAGCTAGAAAATTAGATATTCCAGCTTCTAAAGTATTCGGAGTTGCAAGTTTTTACTCTTATTTTAACAGTAATCCCGTAGGCAAGCATAAGGTAAGCGTATGCATGGGTACTGCATGTTTTGTAAGAGGCTCCAACAAAATTTTTGATAAACTTAAAGAGCTTTTAAACGTAGCTTCAGGGGAAACAACAGAAGACAAGCTTTTCACATTAAAAGATGTGCGTTGTGTTGGTGCATGCGGCTTAGCTCCTATTGTCATGGTAGATGATAAGGTTTACGGTCGTGTTAAATTGGAAGATGTTGAAGGTATAATCGAAAACTACAAGGATGGTGAGTAAAATGTCCATAAAATCTTTAGAAGAATTGAGGAAGCTAAGAGAAGAAAATAAAAAGAAAGTTTCTTTGCGAAAAGACGGTGAAGGTGAGTATATTGAACTTATGGTAGGTATGGCTACCTGTGGTATCGCCGCTGGTGCAAGAACTACCCTTAATGCTCTTCTTGAGGAAATTCAAAATAAAGATGTTGAAAACGTTAAGATAGTTCAAGTTGGTTGCTTAGGTTACTGTCATTCAGAACCTATCGTTCAAGTAAATGAACCTGGAAAAGAATCTATTATATACGGTAATGTTGATGATAAAAGAGCAAGAGAAATAATTAACAAACATATTATTAATCATGAATTAATCGATGATGCAATAATTATAGAAACATATAAAAAACCTTAATGAAAGGAAAGGGAGGTTTTATGGATACTGTAAGAAGTCATATTATGGTTTGCGGTGGCACCGGATGCGTATCTTCAGATAGCGAAAAACTTATCGACCTATTCAAAGAGAAGCTATCCAGTGCTGGTTACGAAAAAGAAATTAATGTCATTAGGACAGGTTGCTTTGGTTTTTGCGGTGAAGGTCCTATTGTGAAAATACATCCTGACAATGTTTTTTATGTTCAGGTTAAGTTAGAAGATGTAGCTGAAATAGTCGAAGAACATATTATAAAGGGTCGAGTAGTAAAAAGACTTTTATACGAAGAGCCTTTTTATAAAAGAAAAATACAAAGCACTAGTAAGATAGATTTTTATAAAAAACAGTATAGAATTGCTTTAAGAAACTGTGGCCTTATTAATCCAGAAGAAATAGAAGAATATATCGCTTTTGATGGATATGAAGCATTAGGAAAAGTTCTTTTAGAGATGTCTCCTGATGATGTATCAAATATATTAAAGGATGCCGGACTACGAGGAAGAGGTGGTGGTGGATTTCCAACAGGATTAAAGTGGGAATACACTGCAAAGACACCAGGAGACGAAAAATACATAATATGTAATGCCGACGAAGGCGATCCTGGAGCTTTTATGGATAGATCTGTTTTAGAGGGTGATCCACATTCTGTAATTGAAGCTATGGCTATAGGTGGATATGCAACAGGAGCTAATACAGGAATTGTATATATTCGTGCTGAATACCCTTTGGCAATAAAGAGATTGAATATAGCCATTGATCAGGCTAGAGAATTTGGCTTTCTAGGAGAAGATATATTCGGATCCGGATTTGATTTTGATATAGTTGTTAAATTAGGTGCAGGTGCATTTGTTTGTGGTGAAGAAACAGCATTAATTCATTCTGTAGAAGGTAAAAGAGGAGAACCAACTAAAAAACCTCCATTTCCTTCTGAGAGAGGATATCTTGATAAGCCAACTACTGTTAATAATGTTGAAACCTTTGCAAATGTTTGCCCTATTATATTAAAAGGACCAGAATGGTTCTCATCAATTGGTACTGAAACATCTAAAGGTACTAAAGTATTTGCTTTAGCAGGAAATGTTAACAACGTTGGATTAGTTGAGGTACCTATGGGTACAACTTTAAGAGAAATTATCTATGATATCGGCGGTGGAATAGTAGAAGATAAAGGCTTTAAAGCCGTTCAAACCGGGGGGCCTTCAGGGGGAGTTATCACTGTTGATGATTTAGACACTCCTATAGACTATGAGAGTCTGAAAAATATAGGCTCAATGATGGGCTCCGGTGGAATGATTATTATGGACGAAACTTCCTGCATGGTAAATATTGCGAAGTTTTACCTTGATTTTTCCCAGGATGAATCCTGTGGTAAATGTACCTCTTGTCGTGTTGGTGTAAAGAGAATGTATGAAATATTAGAAAGAATCACAGAGGGAGAGGGCACCTCGGAAGATTTAGACAGGCTTGAACAATTAGCAAATATGATAAAACTTACATCACTATGTGGATTAGGTCAAACTGCTCCAAATCCAGTTTTAAGTACACTAAATTACTTTTACGACGAGTACAAAGAACACGTAGAAAATCATTATTGCAGAGCTGGCGAGTGTAAATCTTTAGCTAAATACTCTATAGATTCTGAAAAATGTATAGGTTGTACCGCATGTGCTAGAGTTTGTCCTGTAAATTGTATTGAAGGCGAACCAAAAAAAGTACATATAATTGATCAAAGTAAATGTATTTCTTGCGGTGCTTGTTTTGATGCATGTAAATTCGATGCAGTTATAAAACCGTAGAAAGGAGTTTCTTAATGGGAAAAGTAAATATAGTTTTTAACGATATGAAATTAGAAGTTGATGAAGGAACTACAATTCTCGAAGCTGCTAAAAATATAGGGGTTCATATTCCAACACTCTGCCATTTAGATTTAGAAGGATTTGGTATAGTTAATCAGGTAGCCTCCTGCAGAGTTTGTGTAGTCGAGGTAGAGGGAAGAGCAAATTTAGTACCTTCTTGTGCAGAAATAGTTTACGACGGAATGGTTATTCACTCCGACTCTATAAAGGCCATGTCAGGACGAAGAATGGCTGTAGAGTTGCTTTTATCAAATCATCCAAAGGATTGTCTAAGTTGTGCTAAAAACTTAGAATGCGAGCTTCAAAGCCTTGCTCAAGAGTTAGGTATAAGAGATATATATTGGGAAGGAGAAAGGTTGAATTATAAAAAAGATACCTCTACTTTCTCTCTAGTAAAAGACCCTAATAAATGTGTAATGTGCAGAAGATGTGAAACAATGTGTAACGAAGTACAAACCTGTAATATTTTATCTGCTGTAAATAGAGGATTTGAATCTTTTGTTGGTCCTGCTTTTAATATGGACATGGCTGATTCTTCCTGTACATTCTGCGGTCAGTGTGTAGCTGTATGCCCAACAGCAGCTCTAACTGAAATGGATAATACAACTCAGGTTTGGAATGAACTTGTTAATCCTAAAAAACACGTGGTTGTTCAGATAGCTCCTGCTGTTAGAGTTGCAATCGGAGAAATGTTTGGATTGGAAGCAGGAACTGTTACAACAGGTAAGATAGTTACAGCTTTAAGAAAACTGGGATTTGATGGAGTTTTTGATACAAATTTCGGTGCTGACTTAACTATTATAGAAGAAGCAACAGAACTAATACATAGAATAAATCATAACGGCACACTGCCTATGCTGACAAGTTGCTGTCCAGCCTGGGTTAAGTTCTTTGAACATCAGTTTCCAGATTTATTAGATATACCATCAACATGTAAATCTCCTCAAATAATGTTTGGTGCTATTGCTAAAACATATTATGCTCAAAAGAAAAATATAAATCCGGAAAATATATCAGTTGTTTCAATAATGCCTTGTTTGGCAAAAAAAGCCGAAGCAAAAAGACCGGAACTGACTAAGGACGATCAATCTAACGTAGATACAGTTATTACTACAAGAGAATTTGGTAGAATGATGAAGTCGGCAGGTATAGATTTTGCTAATTTGCCAGATGGAGAATTTGATAAGATGATGGGTGAAAGTACCGGTGCTTCAGTAATATTCGGAACTACCGGAGGAGTTATAGAAGCAGCTGTAAGAACTGCCTACGAATGGTTAACAGATGAAGAATTGGAAGATGTTAACTTTAAACAGCTTAGAGGTTTAGAAGGAATTAGAGAAGCTAGTGTCTTTATTGGAGAGACGGAATTGAAAATTGGAATTGCTCATGGATTAGGTAATGCAAGAAAATTACTGGAAGACATTCAATCAGGAAAATCCAAATTCCACGCAATTGAAATAATGGCTTGTCCAGGAGGCTGTATAGGTGGTGGCGGTCAACCTTATCATCACGGAGATATGGAAATTCTTAAAAAAAGACAGGAATCTTTATATGTAGATGATGAAAGCAAAGTCCATAGAAAATCTCACGAAAACGAAGAAATAATAAAACTTTATAGGGAATTTATCGGTGAACCTTATGGAGATAAAGCCCACGAATTATTACATACTCACTATATAGCAAGACAAAAAATATAGAAAAAGAGCTTTTTAGCTCTTTTTCTTTTTACCTTCAAAGAATTTCTTTAAATTTTCAGGCATTTCATATTTATCATTACTAGTTTGTGTTTCATCTTTACTATATACTTTACTTAAAATACCTTCAACTATTAACGATTTAGGTGGTTCGGAGTAAGTTTTACCCTTAAATTTCCAAGTTCTACAGTCTACCTCGTCCCCGCATAAATCCCCACAGGATTCACAATTGTCCTCAGTAACTTCTTCCTGGATGTCTACACCGTTTACTCTTATAGTTGGTGATGAAATAAATTCATATTCTTTTGCTACTTCTTCACTTATTATATTTATTTTGTTAAATTCAACCTTCCTGCCCGCTGATTTTAGTACGTTTTTAACTTCTAAAATAGCTTCTTCAAGATTTCGATCCGTTCCTTGACATCTTGTGCATTCATTTAAATCTAAATAAAGAAAATCTATTATAATTTTATCGTCTTGATTATTTGATTCTTCATTGCATTTGCAATCAGATCCACAACAGCTTTCCTCTACTTTATCATCTCTTTCTGAATCGCATCCGCAAGAACAGCTGCTTACTACATTTAATTCTTTCATAACTATTCCTGTTTAAGATATTCTTTTATATCTTCGACTTTTGGAATTCTTCCTGAAACTTTAACTTCCTCATCTACTACCAGTGCTGGAGTCTGCATTACTCCGTACTCCATAATTTTCTTGAAATCTTCTACCTTTTCAATCACTGCCTCTATGCCTAATTCTTCTACTGCTTTTTTTGTTTGATCTTCTAATTTTTTACAGTTTTTACATCCTGATCCTAAAATTTTAATGTTCATTATAACTTCCTCCTTAGTTTTGTTTAAATATAAGTTTAAATATCATATTACTTCAAATCACTAATTAAATTTAAATTACATTCTTTAAGATACTTTTCCTTCTGTTGAAGCTTTTCCCTATCTTTTTTTAGAACTTCATAATTATCAATATCCTTGTTAATATCTCTAAGTATATTTCTAATGGTTTCTTCCTTTAAATTTAGTTTATAAAAAACGAATTGCTCCTTTTTTTCAGTTACAACAAATCCTTTATCTCTCATTTTGCTCAGGTGTTTTGATACTTTCGGTTGAGATAATTCAAGTGCTCCACATATTTCACAAACACATAACTCTTCAACAGATAGTAAAGCTAAAATCCTCAATCTAGTCTCGTCAGATAATATCTTAAAAAAATCAATTAGTTTTTCCATTGCGCATCCTTTCTTCTCATATATACTTATATGCGTATGTTAGTATTATAGTTGTTTGACCAAAAAAAGTCAACTCTTTATCAGGTTAACTAGTTACAATTCATATCAAATAATTTCTGCTCCCAATACAGACTCCATCTGACTTAATGAAAATTCATGTGCTTTTTCATCGAAGGAAGCTACTCCATCTTTATGAACGAAAGTTTTGATGTCTCTATTTCTAAGCTCTTCAACAGTATACATGACGCATATATTGGTACACACACCAACTACATGCACTTCTATATCCTTCCCGTAACTGTAAAGTAATTCCTCGAGATTTGTACCGTAAAATCCGCTGTATCTTGATTTTTTAACCACGGGTGCATTTTCTATAAGCAGTTCTTCTAATATTTCTGCTCCCTCACTGCCTTTTACACAGTGTTTGGGAAACATTTCAAATTCCTTATCGTTTTCCTTGTGACTATCAGCTATAAATATAACTGGAGAATCATCCTCTTGAAATCTTTGGATTTTGTTTTTAATGAAAGGAATAATCTTTTCTGATTCTTTACCGCAGTATAATACTCCCTCACTGTCCATAAAATCCTTGAGCATATCTATTACCAGTAGTATTTTCAATTTAAAACCTCCTATTCTTATTAATTAGAATATATTCTAATTGTATAATATTTTCAAGTATTATGCTAATATTAGAAAATGTAAATTGATTTTCATATTTAAATTTGTTATATTGAATCTATGACTGGAGGTTTTCATGAAGGATAAAAAATTTATTTTTTCAATTATTACAGTTCTTTTTCTTATGTTTTTAATAGTATTATCTATAACTTATGATTTTCCTATTTTTGTTGCTATTTCTGGAGGTTCAATTCCTGGACTAGTCTTTCTTTTTTTAAACAAAACACCTTTAAAAAGGTTGTTTAGAGAAATAAAACTTTCATTCAAAAGTGTAAGCAAAATATTTATTTTATTAATTTTAATAGGTCTTTATCTTCCCCTGCTGGGGAAGTCGCAAACTCTTCATACATTGATATATACCTTTACTCCATTGCTGGAAAATTTTCCATTAACTTTTTCTGCATTTATATTAACTCTTACTTTATCTATGCTTTTGGGTACAGCTGTTGGCACCCTTTCTATTTTAAGTCCCTTGTTTATAAGCACCGCTCTTTTATCATCTATACCACTGCCTATGGTTGTTGGTGCTTTAGTGTCTGGAGCCTATTTTGGCGACAGAACTTCATATTTATCAACTTCAGCTCATCTTTCAGCTGCAGTAAGTGAGTCTAATATATTAAGCACCGTTCCTCGAATGCTTAGAGACAGTATTTTACCCTTTATTTTAACAGGAATTTTATTTTATTTAATTACTCCTGTGCCAAAGGTTGATAGCGAAATATTGCTGAACATGAAAAATGTATTTGATATAAAGATATGGATGCTTCTTCCGGTTTTTATCCTTTTAGTGATGATTATATTTAAGGTGCCGGTTTTAAGATCAATCGGTACTGCAGTAGTATCTGCTTTATTAATATCTTTTTTTACTAAAGGCAAATTAGATTTAAATCTACTTTTATATGGATATAAATCTCCAGTAGAAGAATATGCTTACCTGCTTAATACTAATGGTTTTATCAATATGATTTCAGTACTTATGGTAATTGCAAGTTCTGCTTTGCTAAATGCTGTGTTGAAGGTTTCCGGACTTATTAAACCCTTAATTAATCCTGTTTTAAATAGAAGCAAGAGCATTGTATCAATAATTATTAATACAGCATTAACTTCTGCTGTACTAACTTTAATAACTTGTAATCAAACTCTAACAGCAATAATTACAGGAGATAATTTCAAAGAAATATACGATGAGTATAATATAAACAAGGTTTATTTAGCTTCTACCATTGGAAATGCAGGAATTGGAATAGTTGGAATAATTCCCTGGAATGTAAACGGTCTTATAGTTACTGCTTTAACCGGTGTATCTACCACTGTATATTTTAAATGGAGTTATTTTCCCATTTTACTTTTTATTTATGCTATTACCATACAACCTTATATTTATAGGAGTAAAATAAAAAATACTAAGAGTTAATCTTAGCATTTTTCTATTTTATCAATAATTATAGTTTTCTTTTAGTAAGTTTTCAACTTCTTTATTGCTTTTCATATTTATAGCTTTTTCTGCTGTAATTTTTGCCTTCTTATATTCGATTTTTCCTAGGATTTCTCTAATTTTCAAAATACTTGATGCTGACATGCTTAATTCGTCTAAGTTTAATCCAATTAAGAGAGGTAGAATTTTTTCATTACCTGCTATTTCTCCGCATATCCCAGTCCATTTTCCTTCTTTATGTGAAGCATCAACTATCATTTTTATCAATCTCAATAATGCAGGATTATATGGTTGATAAAGATATGATACTTTTTCGTTCATCCTATCTGCAGCAAAGGTATATTGAATTAAATCGTTGGTACCTATAGAAAAGAAGTCAACTTCTTTAGCAAATTGATCTGCTAATATAGCAGCTGAAGGCACTTCTACCATAATCCCTACATCAATATCCTCATTAATTTCTATTCCTTCTTCTGCTAGTTCACTTTTACATATTTCAATCATGTTTTTAGCATCTCTTAATTCTTCTATGGTTGCTATCATAGGAAACATAATCTTTAGTTTTCCATAAATACTAGCTCTTAAAAGAGCTCTAATTTGCTCCTTAAATATATCATTTTGCTCCAAACATAATCTAATAGCCCTATTTCCGAGAAAAGGATTCATTTCCTTGACATTATCCATATATTCTACAGATTTATCTCCCCCTATATCTAAAGTTCTAATTATTACAGGTTTTTCTTTCATTCTTTCTAAGACTACTTTATAAGCTTGGAACTGTTCTTCTTCCGAAGGACAGTATTGTTTCCCCATAAATAGAAACTCAGTTCTATATAAACCAATACCTTCTCCTCCATTATTTATTACTCCTTCGACATCCTCTGGAGAACCTATATTTCCTGCTAATTCTATTATTTTTCCATCTTTAGTTTTTGATTTTTGATTTTTATATTTTTCCAATCTCTTTTTATCTTTTTTATACTTGTTTTCTTTTCTTTCATAATCTTTCAATTGATCTTCA